>DATBND010000213.1:0-4986 GCA_036554505.1 Actinomycetota bacterium
AACGCATTCTGGAGGATGCCGACGATGGGCGGCCCGTCCTCGCCGGCTTTCCCTCGCTCCTCCGCGGCCATCGCGAACGCGTTGCGAACGCGGCTCACGTCGGCGCGCGATGACAGGTAACCGTCGGCGATTCGACCCGCACGTTTGATCGCGTCGTCGACGAATCCGCCGAGCAGGATGGGCGGCACGCGCGCTGGCTTGGGGGTTACGGCAACGTCCTCGTATTCGTAGTGGCGCCCTTTGAACGTGACACGGCCGTCGCCCCACGCCTGGCGAAGGATCTCGACTATCTCGATGGTGCGGCGAACGCGTGACGAGACGTCGATGCCGAACGCGCGGAACTCCTCTTCGCGCCAGCCGATGCCGAGCCCACACACCACCCGACCCCCGCTGATCTGGTCGACGACGGCGAAGTCCTCCGCGAGGCGGATCGGGTCGTGGAACGGCGCGAGCACGACGCCGGTACCGAGCTCGATGCGCGACGTCACCGCTGCAAATGCGGCGAGCATCGGCAGCAACGACGGCAGGTACCCGTCGCCCGAGAAGTGATGCTCCGAGACCCATGCGGCGTCGAGCCCCGCGTCCTCGATCCTTCGGACGAGGTCGATGTAGTCCGCGTACTCCTGAGTGAACGTGCGGCCGCTGCCCTCCTGTATCTGTCCGGTGAACAAGCCGACGCCGATCTTCAGTCCCATGTGACTCCTCGCTCGCTGGGCTTTGGCAGATACGTCAAACGAGATCGGCGATCTCCGCCATCATCTCGGTGAGGTCGAAGTCCTTGGGCGTGTAGACCCGCGCGATCCCGAGCTCGGTGAGCTTGCGCGCGTCCTCGTCGGGGATCACTCCACCGACGACGACCGGCACGATCGCCGGGTCGACTCCTTCCTCGCGCAGACGATCGAGGACCTCGGGCACGAGCAGGCTGTGCGCGCCCGACAGGATCGACAACCCGATGACGTGGACGCCCTCTTCGACAGCCGCGCGCGCGATCTGTGCCGGGGTCAGGCGGATGCCTTGGTAGACGACCTCGAAGCCCGCGTCGCGCGCCCGGATCGCGACCTGCTCGGCCGCATTGGAGTGACCGTCGAGCCCGGGCTTCGCGACGAGCATCCTGAGCTTCGACGCGCCCGCGCGCTGCTGGGCAGCCTCGACGCGCGCGCGAGCATGCTCCATGTCGGCCATGTCGCCTCCGGCCGCGTGCGCGCCGATGCCCGTGGGGGCCCGGTATTCGCCGAAGACCTCCCGCAGCGCGTCGGCCCACTCGCCGGTCGTCACCCCCGCCTTCACCGCGCCGATCGACGCCTCCATGAGGTTCTCGCCGCTCTCGGCCGCCCTGCGCAGGTCGTCGAGGGCAGAGGCGACCGCCGAGGAGTCGCGCGCGCGGCGCCACTGCTCCAGCCGCTCGATCTGAGCGGCCTCCGCAGCGGGGTCGATCCTCTCGAACGCCAGCTCGTCCAGGCCCTCGACGAGCGCGGACGACTCGGTCTGCTCGAAACGATTCAGGCCCACGACGACCTGCTCGCCGCTCTCGATCGCGCGGCGCCGGGCCGCATGCGCGCCTACCAAGCGCTCCTTCATGTAGCCGAGCGCCTCGACCGATCCACCGGCGTCGAGCACCTTGGTGAGCTCGGCCCAGGCGTCGGTCGCGATCTCGTCGGTCTTGGCCTCGATCACCTTGGAGCCCTCGAAGATGTCCTCGTAGTCGAGGAGGTCGGTCTCGTAGGCGAGGATCTGTTGCGCGCGCAGCGACCACTGCTGGTCCCACGCGCGCGGGAGCCCAAGTGCCTCGTTCCACGCAGGGAGCTGGACGGCGCGCGCTCGCGCGTCCTTGGACTGCGTCACCCCCAGCATCTCGAGAAGGATTCGATAGACGTTGTTCTCCGGCTGCACGGACGTCAGCCCGAGCGAGTTGACCTGGACGCCGTAACGGAACCGGCGGAACTTCGGATCGTCGACTCCATAGCGCTCGGAGGTCACTCGGTCCCACAGCCGGTTGAACGAGCGCATCTTGCACGTCTCTTCGACGAAGCGGATCCCGGAGTTGCAGAAGAACGAGATGCGCCCGACCAGACGCGGGAAGTCGGCGTCGTCGACCCGGCCCGTTGCCTTGACCGCGTCGAGGACCGTTATCGCATTCGCAAGCGCGTACGCGACCTCGAGCACGGGGTCGGCCCCCGCCTCCTGCAGGTGGTACGAGCACACGTTGATCGGGTTCCACTTCGGAGCCTCGTGGAGCGTCCACGTGATGAGGTCGGTCGTGAGCCTTATCGATTCGCGCGGCGGGAAGATGTGGGTCCCGCGCGACAGGTACTCCTTGAGGATGTCGTTCTGCGTCGTGCCGGCCAGGGCCGTGCGCGTCGCGCCCTGATCGTCGGCGACGGCGACGTACAGGGCCAGCAGCCACATCGCGGTCGCGTTGATCGTCATCGACGTGTTCATGTCCTGCACGGGGATCCCGTCGAAGACTGCTTTCATGTCGCCCAGATGAGAGATCGGGACGCCCACCTTGCCGACCTCGCCGCGCGCCATCTCGTGATCCGAGTCGTAGCCCGTCTGCGTAGGCAGGTCGAAGGCGACCGACAGCCCGGTCTGGCCCTTTGCGAGATTCGCCTTGAAGCGCGCGTTCGTCGCAGTCGGGCTCGCGTAGCCCGCGTACGTCCGAAAGATCCACGGCTTCGACCTGCCGCTTTGCTCCATACCGCAATCGTAAGCGGGCGTGGCCCGCCCGGCATCGGTAGTCTCTAGCGCTCGGTCACTCGGCGAAGGAGCGTTCGTGAGCGCAGAGATAAAGCGAGTAGGCGTCGTCGGTTGCGGCACGATGGGCTCGGGCATCTGCGAGGTGTCCGCGCGCGCCGGATTCGACGTGTCCTTCTCCGAGGTCGACGACCAGGCCGTCGCCGCAGGCACCGATCGCATCACCCGCAGCCTGGCTCGGGCCGTCGACCGATCGAAGCTCGACCAGGCCGAGGCCGACGCCATCCTGAGCCGCATCTCGTCGTCCACTTCCATGGACGATCTCGCCGGATGCGACATCGTCTTCGAGGCCATTCCCGAGCACCTCGACCTGAAGAAGGACGTGTTCGCTCGCCTCGACGAGATCCTCGACCCGGGCGCGATCCTGGCGACGAACACGTCGTCGCTTCCGGTAATCGACATGGCAGTCGCGACGAAGCGGACCGATCGGGTGATCGGCTTTCACTTCTTCAACCCCGCGCAGGTCATGCCGCTCGTCGAGCTCGTGCGAACGGTCGCGACCGACGACGGCGTGATCGACCGCTCGCTCGCATTCGCCGAGAGGCTTGGCAAGACACCGGTGGTCGCGCGCGACCGAGCCGGGTTCATCGCCAACCTATTGCTGTTCCCGTACCTCAACTCCTCGGTTCGGCTCCTCGACGGAGGCTTCGCTACGAGAGAGGACATCGACGCGGCGATGCAGCTCGGCTGCGGCCATCCGATGGGCCCTCTCGCGTTGCTCGATCTCATCGGGCTGGACTCGGCTTACGAGATCTGTGAGGCGCTGTGGCGTCAGTTCCGCGACGACCAGGACGCGCCCGCGCCGTTGATCAAGCAGTACGTCGTCGCGGGGTATCTCGGACGCAAGACCGGGCGCGGTTTCTATCGCTACGAGAAGCCCGAGTCGTCGAAGATCGCCGATCCCGTACTCGACGATGCGGCCGAGAGGACGTCTGATATCGCGACCGTCGGCGTCGTCGGCACGGGCCTGATGGCGTCGGGCATCGCGCAGGTCGCCGCGAAGGCCGGCAACGAGGTGATCCTGCGCGGGCGTAGCGAGGCGTCGATCAAGAAGGCCAAGGGGGCCGTGTCCAAGAGCCTCGAGAAGGCCGTTGCGCGCGGAAAGATGGAGCAGTCGGCCGCCGACGACATCCTGGCCCGCATCACGACGACTCTCGAGTTCACGGACCTCGCCGAGGCCGACGTCGTAGTGGAGGCGGTGGCCGAGGATCTCGACGTGAAGCTGGGTGTGTTCAAGGAGCTCGACAGCTCGGTCAAGCCCGAGGCCATTCTCGCAAGCACCACGTCGTCGCTTCCGGTCGTGGACCTCGCGGCAACGACGAGCCGGCCGGACCGCGTGCTCGGCCTTCACTTCTTCAACCCGGCTCCGATCATGAAGCTCGTCGAGATCGTCCGGACGGTCGCGACGTCGAGCGAGATCGAGCAGCGCGCGACCGCGTGGGTCCGTGCCGTCGGCAAGAAGCCGGTGCGCTGTCGCGACCGCGCGGGGTTCATCGTCAACTTCCTGCTGTTTCCGTACCTGAACGACGCCGTGCGTATGCACGAGGAGGGCTATAGCAAGCCTGAGGACATCGATTCCGCGATGAAGCTCGGCTGCGGGCACCCGATGGGGCCGTTCGAGCTCATGGATATCGTCGGCCTAGACGTCACGCTCGCGATCCTCAACTCACTGCACGAGGAGTTCAGGGAGCGTCGCTATGCCCCGGCCCCGCTGCTCGAGCACATGGTTCGCGCCGGCTACCTCGGCCGCAAGACGGGCCGCGGGTTCTACGACTACTCCGCCTAGCTGCGCAGCGGTCCGTCGGCCTTCGGCGGAAACGAGACGCGCTATTTCGCGTCGCCGCGGCCGTTGAGGCCGGGGTATTCGCGGCCCCCGAACGGGAAGCGCGCGGACAGCCGCCATGCGTCGTCCTTCGCGAAACGGTCCCGGTAGTCGAGCATCCCGAGCCGGCGACCTTGCGACCGCGCCGCGCGCAGCCACAACGACGACGCAGTCGCGTGCCGCTCACGCTCGACGATCTCCTCGAGCGCGGCCTCCAACACGCGCCGCTCCTCGTCCGTCGGCTCCGGGGTGACTCGATCCAACTGAACCTTGCGGGAATCAGTCATGAACAACCAACATGGGCTTGGTTGGGGTGATGCGCACCGCCGTCAAGCCGAGGACGGCGGGGGCCCAGCGAAGCGCAGGCTTGAAAACGGTGTGCCGGAGCGGAGCGGTTCCCGCCGCCGCAG
>DATBND010000104.1:0-4506 GCA_036554505.1 Actinomycetota bacterium
GACATGCCGGCCGCGACCCTCATGGACGTCAACGTCACCGTCGGGTGGACCCAGCACGGCAAGGCCCGCAGCTTCTCGCTGCGCGCCATCCTGGGCGAGCGCAAGTTCTCCGCCACCGGCGCGGTCGACGCAGGCCCGAGCCCCACCGCCGGCGCGTCCACGGCCCCGGTGTCCACCGGGGTCGCCAAGATCCACGGCAACGCAGTCATCGACTACGTCGCCGACGTCAAGACGGGATATTCGGTCGGCACCGCCCAGCCGGCGACGGGCTGCCCCGTCGCCCCGTGCAAGAGCGAGGCGACGATGACCTACGGCATGTCCGAGTCGACGATCAACACCGAGGACGCCGGCTCGACCGCGGACCAGACCAACACCGTCGCCCAGTTCCGGATGGTGCGCACCTATGCCAGCAACCAGGCGCCGCCACCGACTCCCCCGCCCGACCTCGACTCGCTGACGAAGTCTGCGTCGGTCAAGCACGCCCCTCCATACTCGCTGACCGGCACGGACCAGCTCAGCGCGACCATGGAGTATCTCGATCATCCCGACCTCGCCGGCGCCGACCAGGCGATGGTGTTCGGCGGGTGGAACAGCAACTTGCTCGTCGACACGAGCAACGAGCTCCCTCAAGCGGAAGGCACATTCCGGACCTACTCGTCGACGAGCGGTGTACAGGAGGCGTACTTCACGAACACGCTCACCGACTACGCGGGCATGCGGCTCGATTCCACCCAGCCCATTGGGTTCTTCGGAAAGGTCACCTCATACAACCCGCCCGGCATCGGCAGCTACACGGACGCCAACACCTATCCGTTGGGGGGCACGAGCCGGGCCGTCGAGACCAAAGCGCTTGCCGGCTTCGCCCAGATGAACCTGCTGCGGTTCAAGAACGGGAACAGAGCGTGGACCGCACTTGCCTTCACTGCCTCGAACGCGAGCGTCAATTGCAAGTCCACCGCGAACCCTGCGACCGCCTCGGCGACCGCGTCGTGGACGGTGAACTGGGTCCTCAGCTACGACGGGACCAACAACGGAGCGACTCCCAACGGACCGGCCCAGGCCATCGGGTCGTGGACGAGCAACAACACCGACCACTACAACACGAACCCGAGTGCCGATTCCCTCGCCCAACTGAAAGCGTTGAACCCGCTGCAGTACGACGACACGAACAACGCCAACGACATCTACCTCTTCGAGAAGCGCGACGCCAGCGGGAACATCACGCAGAAGGGCTACATCCAGGACATAAGCCTGCTGCGTAACCCGACGACGTCCGTCTCGTCCGACGGACGGACGACCAGCGCGTCGATCGACGGCGCCGTCCGCATCGACACCGCGGCCTTGAGCTCGACGGTCCCCGAGACCCAGACGAGCATCTCGCTGATGAAGACGAGCTGCGAGGCCGTGGACAACCGCTGACAGGACGTGTCAGTTGCGCCCTTTCTTCTCAGGTCGCCCCCGATTGAGGCCGATCAACTAGAGGGAACGAGGCGTGACGACTGCTAGGGGACGGGTATGGGCTGGCGGAGACAGGCGGGCTTTTCGTTGCTCGAGGTGCTTGCGGCGCTCGGGGTCTTTGCCGTGGTGACCCTCGGGGTCGTGCCGCTGCTGGGCTCGGCGCTCAAGGCGTCGTCGACGTCGCGCTCGGAGACCGTGGCAGAAGAGGCGGCTCGCACCATCATGGAGCGCATCCAGGGCACCAAGTGGTACGTGTCCTATGACGCCAAGCCCAACAAGCGAGTCGACATCCTCGACCTCTACTACCCCCAGGCGGCGTCCAACTCCGCCATGGGCCAGAGCTTTAGCTCCAACGCCGCCAACGCCCCGCTGGTGGGCACCGGCGGGGTCTTCACGACCACGTGTGCGCCGCCTCCGGTGACTGCGAATCCCGCGTGCAACTTCGAGGTCCCCGAGGGCCACACCGTCACCATCAAGACCAGCTTCATAAGAAAGCGCACGCCCGCCACCACCCCCGAGACCTACGAGATCGTCACCCCGTGCGTCTCGCTCCCGTGCTCGACGCCCTACACCGCGCCGTACGCGTGGAACTCCCAGGGAAACGACATGCCGGCCGCGACCCTCATGGACGTCAACGTCACCGTCGGGTGGACCCAGCACAGTCGCGACCGCAGCTTCTCGCTGCGCGCCATCCTGGGCGAGCGCAAGTTCTCCGCCACCCGTGCGGTCGACGCAGGCCCGAGCCCCACCGCCAGCGCGTCCACGGCCCCGGTGTCGACCGGGGTCGCCACGATCCACGGCAACGCCTCGGTCGACTACGTCATGCAGGGTCAGACGGGTTACTCGGTCGGCACCGCGCAACCGGCGACGGGCTGCCCCGCCGCGCCGTGTAGGAGTGAGATGACCGCGACGTTCGGCATGTCGGAGTCCACGATCAACGCCGAGGACACCGGGTCGACCGCGGATCAGACCAACACCGTCGCCCAGTTCCGCATGGTCCGCACCTATGCCACGAATCAGGCGCCGCCACCAACGCCCCCGCCCGACCTCGACTCGCTGACGAAGTCGGCGTCGGTGAAGCACGCTCCTCCGTACTCGTTCACCGGGGTGGATCAGGTGAGCCCGACGACCGAATACCTCGACCACCCGGACCTCGCCGGTGCCGACCAGGCGATGGTCTTCGGCGGCGAGAACCGGAACCTCAAGGTGGACATCGCAGGTGAGCTACCGCAAGCCGAGGGGGCGTTTCAGACCTACGGCTCGACGAGCGGGCTCATCGAGGGGTACTTCACGAACTCGCTCACCGATTTTTCCGGGATGCGCCTCGACAACAGCACGTCTCTCGGAATGGCGTACTTCCAGCGAATCGGCACCGCTTACCCGGGGCGATTGGGGAACCTTACGAAGGCGAACTCCTACGGATTGACGGCGCCGAACCGCGCAGTCGAGACGCAGGCCAGCGTCGGTTTCGGATCGCTCCACCTGTTCCGGTTCAAGAGCGGTAGCAAGACGTGGACGCCTTTGCTGTTCAACTCCTCGACCGGGTCCGTGAACTGCAAGTCGACGGCCAACCCCGCGACGGCGTCGGCGACGGCGACGTGGTCGCTGAACTGGCAGGTGAACTACGACAACAACCCGAACAGCGCGGTTCCGAACACACCGACGCCGGTAACGGGGAGGATCAACAGCACGGGCAGCGACCTCTACAACGGCGCTCCGGTGGCGGATTCGATCGCGTCCCTGAAGGCGCTGAACCCGCTCATCTACGACGACTCGGTCGCTGCAAACGACATCTACCTCTTCGAGAAGCGCAACGCGGACGGAAGCCTGGCACAGAAGGGGTACATCGCCGACATGATCGCGCTGAGAAACCCGCCGACCAGCGTCTCGGCGGATGGCCGGACGACCAGCGCGTCCATAGACGGCGCTCTTCGGATCGACTCGACGGCGTTGAACCCGACCATTCCCGAGACGCAGACGAGCATCTCGGTGTTCAAAGCGAGTTGCGAGGCGACCGACAACCGCTAGCTCGCCCGCCACACGTAACCGCACGACGCTTCGCTCGTTACATGACTAGCCCGATCTACTCATGCGCGATACCACCCGATCGGGCCATACACGGAGCGTTGTGACCACCTCATAGTGCGGCCATGGACTACATGGACTACCGAGCCATGACCGCCCCTATGACCCACTCTGAGCACTCCCGCATAGGCCCGGACGCGCTCCACGAAAGATTTATTCATAGCAATCCTGTCGAAACCGGACAAAGCCTCGCGCAATCCTTTCGCGGGCCCGCAGGAGAACCATCACGTCGATCAAATCAACGCCCCGAGTGGCCCGTCGCGGGCGCCTCGATTCACGTGAACGTGCAGCAAGGAACGGAGGTGAGGCTGATCGCGGGATCTCCGAAGTGCTGATTCGCAGTGGTAGTCGCAGTTGCAACGCCTAGGTAAGCAGAACGCCCCGTCCACCTAGAAACGGAGAACAAATCCCCATGAGACTCAAGAACAAGCTTCGCGTACTCGTCGCGCTTGCGATCGTGCCGGCCGCAATTGGGTTGACGCCGTCGTCGGTCAACGCCGAGCAGTTCACGTTCCCCTACTTCGCGAACCCCAACAACCCGTGCACGCAGGACATCATGTTCTACGAGGGCAACGCCCACGTCGTCTTCAACGTGACGACGAACCCCGACGGCAGCTTCCACATCCAGGAGCACCTCAACACCCAGGGCGTCACGGCCGAGGGCTTCCCGAGTGGCGACCACTACGTGGTCAACGAGGGCACGAACTCGACCCAGGAGTTCGACGTGTCCGCGCAGCCGACCCAGAGCCACACGGTCCATCACCTGATCATCAATCACACCCCGAACACCCCGCTCGACGACTACCACGAGCACTTCAACATGACGACAACGTGGGTGGGCGGCGTCCCGCAGCCGTTCTTCTCGAACCAGCGGGCGGAGTGCAAGTAAGCCTTTCCGCTGGGTAGGCAACCTCGTTCCTCAAAAGCCTCCGCAAGGAGGGCGGGGCGGGGGGGGGGGCCCAA
>DATBND010000125.1:0-3589 GCA_036554505.1 Actinomycetota bacterium
CTCCGGTCGACCCTTCTGTTGGGGCCGACGAACTCGGCGGCGGAGGCGGGGGTGATGGGGCCGTCGCCGGGGTGTCCGGGCGCGCCGATACCCGCTTGTCCACGACCTTGGGGCGTGGACGGGGTCCGTGGGGGTCCTGGCCTTCGGCTACGCCACGATCGTCCAGACGATCGCGGGGGTCGAGCTCGTCGGGGTCCATCGGGCACTCGTTATACTCGCTGCAACGTTGTGTCGCCAAGAAGGGGTCGTCGGCGGAAGACATGCGACGGCTCCTCACCTCCCGGCCAGCACCGCCCGGCCGACGGGGTCATGGGGTTGCCGACCCCGCGCGCTCGAGAGGCGCGCGTCGCGCCGGTGACGTCGTTCTTGGCGTCGCCGGCTTTTTCGCGTCGGGGCTCGCTCCGCACGGGAACCGGCACAAGAGTTGCCCGATAAAGGAGATGGCGCATCGCAACTGAGCTAAGGGTCAACGACCGCATCCGGGTCCCCCAGGTGCGCGTGGTCGGTGCCGACGGGTCGCAGGTGGGGATCCTCGACACCTCGGCCGCGCTGGCGATGGCGGCGGAGCAGGACCTCGATCTCGTGGAGGTGGCCTCGCAGGCCGACCCGCCCGTCTGCCGGATCATGGATTACGGCAAGTACAAGTACGAGCAGGCCGTCAAGCAGAAGGAGGCGCGCAAGAAGCAGTCTCAGGTGGTCGTGAAGGAGATGAAGATGCGGCCGAAGATCGACCGCCACGACTACGAGACGAAGAAGGGGCGCGTGGTCGACTTCCTTCGCAAGGGCGCCAAGGTCAAGGTCACGATCATGTTCCGGGGCCGCGAGATGAGCCACCAGGAGCTGGGCCGCAAGCTGCTCGACCGGCTCGCAGAGGACGTCGTCGAGATCGCCAAGATCGAGGCGTTCCCGAAGATCGACGGACGGAACATGACGATGGTCCTGTCCCCGTTGCGGGAGGCGATCACGAACCGACACGTGTACGTGCCCAAGCAGCGAGGCCCCCGGCCGGAAGAACCCGACGCCGTCGAGACCGAGACGCCGCCGGCCGAGCCGCCGAAGGATGAGAAGCCGCGTCCGCCGAAGGTGACGCGCGCCGAGGGAGGTTGAGATGCCGAAGATGAAGACGCACAGGGGAGCGGCCAAACGCTTCCACGTGACCGGGACGGGCAAGATCCGCCGCCGCCGTGCGTTCGTGAACCACATCCTCGAGAAGAAGAGCGCGAAGCGGAAGCGCGGCCTACGCGCGCCCGGCGCGACCGTCTCCGGGGCGGACGGGAAGCGCGTGCGCCGGATGCTGGGGGAGTAACCAGCGACGTTAGGTACCCCCGCGATCGTCTCGACGATCGCGGCGTCGCCAAAGGAGGTAACAGATGCCACGCGTCAAGCGAAGCGTCGCAGGCAGGAAGAAGCGGCGCGAGGTACTCAAGCAGGCAAAGGGCTATTACTCAGCCCGCGGCAAGCACTACAGGGCCGCGCGCGAGCAGTTGCTGCACTCCGGCGTCTACGCCTATCGCGACCGGCGCGCGCGCAAGGGCGACTTCAGGCGCCTGTGGATCCAGCGGATCAACGCCGCGGCGCGCCAGAACGGGCTGTCCTATAGCCGGTTCATCTCGGGCTTGCGGGTCGCCGAGGTCGAGGTCGACCGCAAGATGCTCGCCGAGCTCGCCGTCAACGAGCCGGAGGCGTTCGCCGCGCTCGCCGAGGTGGCGAAGAAGAACCTGGAGAAGGTTGGTTAGGACTTCGCCCTCACCTGGCGCTCGAGCTCGGCGTTCAGCTCGCCGCCGATCAACACGGCCAGCGAGCTGAGGTAGAGCCAGAGGATCAGGACGACCACCCCGGCGAGCGGGCCGTAGGTCTTTCCGTAGTTGTTGAAGTTCGTCACGTAGAAGCCGAACGCGAGCGAGCCGACGATCCACAGCGCGGCCCCCACGACCCCGCCCACGCTTATCCATCTCCACGTCGGCTGATCCCGCTTGGGGCTCAGGTAGTAGTAGATCGAGAACAGCACGACGATCGCGACGACGGTCAGGACCCATCCCAGAACCGTGTAGACGCTCGACTCGCCGAAGGTGAAGATCGGCGACGGCACGCCCCCGAGCACGACCGTCGCCAGCAGCAGCAGCAGCGCGACCCCGCGCGCGCCGGCGAACTTGCGGTCCTCGTCGATGTCGTACGCGACGTCGAGGCCCTTCTGGAGGGCGACCATCCCCGACGACGCGCTGAACAACGCGGCGAGCACACCCGTGACCGCGGCGATCAGCGAGGCGGTCTCGGCCTGGTCGTTCTCCAGGGCGGCGGTCAGCGCGGTGCCCGCGCCCCCGGGGAGGGCCGAGCGGATGGACTCGATGAGGGCGTCCGCGTCCACGTCGACGAGATCGAGGATCCCGACGAACGCGATGAGCGCCGGGAAGATCGCCAGGAAGAAGTAATAGGCCATGCCGGCGGCCGTGAGGGTCACGCGATCGCCCTTGATCTCCTTGAGAGTCCGTTTCAGCGTCGCCTTCCAATCCTGAGGCTCGAGGTCGAGCGGCGACTCGGGCTCGGGCCCGCCGGCCGCCGGCCGGTCCGGCGGCTGGGTGTGCTCGACGGGACGGGCTCGGGAGGGGTGAGTCTGCGTCGGTGGGGGCGGCTCCCCGGCGCGCGCCTTGAAGCGGCGCGCGACGAGACCCAGCGCAGCGGCTCCCGCGATGCCTTTCAGGAACTTGGACATGGCGACTCCCTTCCCACGACGCCGGTGTACAAACGACCGGTGATCACCAGCACGTCCAACCCCCGGATCCAATCGGCGCGCCGGCTGCGACGACGCTCGGGCCGCGACGACGCGGGCGAGTACCTCGTCGAGGGAACGCGCGCAGTCGTGGCCGCGCTGGAGGTGGGGGCCCCCGTGCGCGACGTCTTCCTCGATCCGGACGCGCCGGGCGCGGACGCGGTGACCGCAGCCGCGCAGCGGGTCGAGCTCGGGGTGACGCACGTCAGCGACCGGGTCGTCAAGGCGCTGACGGAGTCGACCACGCCCCAGGGAGCGGTAGCCGTGCTGGGCGCGCCGCTCGATCGCCTCGACTCGATGGACGAGTCCGTGGACCTCGTGCTCGTGCTCGCGGGAGTGTCCGACCCCGGCAACGCCGGCACGCTGATCCGCAGCGCGGTCGCGGCGGGGGCCGGGGCCGTGATCTTCACGACGGGATGTGTCGACGTGCTGAACCCGAAGACCGTCAGGGCAACCGCGGGGAACCTGTGGGCGACGAGGATCATCCGCGAGATCTCGCTCGGCGATGCCGCGGCGGATCTGAAGGGGCGCGGCTTCGCCCTGGTCGGGACCGATGCATCCGCCGAGCGAAGCCATCAGGAGGTCGACCTGGGGGGGCCCTCGGCCATCGTCGTCGGCAACGAGGCGTGGGGCCTGCCGGAGGATGCCCGCGCCATCGTCGACGCCACGGTGTCCATCCGCATGCCGGGGCCGGTCGAGTCGCTGAACGCCGCCATCGCGGGCTCGCTGCTGTTGTTCGAGGCGGTCCGCCAGCGGTCCACCACCTAGCTGCATCGCGACACGTTTATCCTCGGCGGTCATATGCCCGACGTCAGCTTCGCC
>DATBND010000163.1:0-6335 GCA_036554505.1 Actinomycetota bacterium
GTCGGGTGGATGCCATGCCGGCGCCGGCCAGCACGACGACCGAAAGGACGGCCGCAATCAACGCGATGCTCGGTTTGGTAGGAAACGTCCGCATCCTGCTCCATCGGCGTCTCCCCGCCCGCCTTGAGCTTTACCTCGCGCAGACGCCTCGCTCGGGGCCGACGTCTACGTCGACGCTGACGCAGGGGCGATCAGGCCGATCAAGGGGCGCGCCTGTTCCGGGAACTCGAGATGTAGCACCGCTTCACGAGGGCCTTCCTCGAGGGTGAACGTGAGAAAGGAGCAACACTCCGCCTCGGCCGCGATCAGCTCTCGTAGTCGACGGATCAGCGCCGGGTCCGACGGATAGGTCGCGGTAATCGTCGTCCCGTGTTCTTCGCGTGAGATCGCGCGCACGCAGACCTCCCGCCATGCCGACACTCGGTCGGCCATCTCATCGTGATCGAGCGTGCACCCACAAGAATCGTCACATCCCATCTCGCACCTCCTTGACCGCGCTCAGGCTCTCAGTTGAAGTACGCTTCAAGTCAAGGGGTGAAAATGGGGACGTCTGAGCTCTTGAGCATCACGCAGGTGGCAGAGGCGACCGGGCTGCAAAGCTCCGCGCTTCGCTACTACGAGAAGGCCGGGCTGATCTCGTCGCAGGCACGCGTCGGCGGCAAACGCCACTACTCCCCCGACGTCCTTCAGCGCCTCGCCGTGATCGCGCTGCTCCAGGAAGTCGGATTCACGATCGGAGAGATGGCCGACTTGTTCAAGCGGAGGGGTCGCAAGGAGCGCTGGCGCGCGCTCGCCGAGGCCAAGCTCGGCGAGATCGACGCGCACCTGGCGCAGGTGACGGCCGGCAAGAAGCTCCTCGAGAGCGCTCTTGCGTGCGGGTGCTCCCATCTCGAGACGTGTGACCTCGTGACCGAGCGCCGAAGCCCTCACAAACGTGCGGTGCAAACCCTGGGGCTGACAATGGGACCGCCGAAGCATTAGACGGCTCGAGGAAAGGAGGGGGCGTGCCGTACGAGCTCTTGCTGTTCGTCCATGTGGCGTGCGCGATCGCGTGGGTCGGCAGCGTGTTCGCCGCCCAGGGGATCGCGTGGGGGCTCCTCCGAAGCAAGGACGTCGCCGGTGCGATCCGCTTCGCCCAGTCGGCGGACGTGCTCGGCAAGGTGCTCGGCCCAATCGTGGCGCTGCTGCTGATTGCCGGGATCCTTCTCGTCGAGAAGATCGGCATCGGCTACACGACCCCTTGGGTAGTCATCGGGCTGAGCGCGTACGCTGCGTCGATCGCGGTCGGCGGCGTGCTCGCATCGCGCGCGAACAAGCGCGCCGAGACGCTCGTCACCGAGCACGGAACGGACTCGCCTCTGGTCGCGGCTGCCGTCCGCCGGGTATGGACGCTTGCAAGCATCGACCTCGTGATCCTGACCGTCGCGGTGTGGGCTATGACGTGGAAGCCCGGAGTGTGATCGCTTAGGCGTTCCAGCCCAGGAGGTGCTCCCCCGCCGCCATCGCGCCTAGCCAGAGCGCGGCGGCAAGCACGGGCGCCCACAGATCGCGCGGGCCCTGGCTGCGGGTTCGAATGAGAAGGACCGACAGCGCGATCCATGCCGCGACGAGAACCCCGACGGCCCACAACGGCGCGAGAAGGCCCGACAGCAGATAGAAGAACCCGACGACGAGCTGAAGGACGATGGCGACCCAGAACCAGATCATCGGCCGATCGTAGTCGGCAGCCGAGCGCGAACCAAGGATCACCCAGCGCCACCCGCTAGGACGAAAGGAACGCCACCACGCGCTCGAGCGCGCCCTCGACCTTGCGGCGGACGCTCGGCCCGAACGAGTCGAACGGCTCGACGGACGGACCGTCCTTGATCGTGTAGCTCCACAGACCGGCGACCTCGCCGTCGACGAGCACGACCGGGTTCCCGTCGCCCGCGAGGCCCGTGCCGATAGGCGTGTAGACGGGCCGCTGCACGTCGGGGTGGACGAAGCGCGTGCGCCCGTCGGCCGCATGGCCCATGGTGTACGCGTCCCACTTGGGCAAGAGGTCTACCGTCCCTCGCACCTTCTTGACGCGTCCGAACGCCTCCTGGTCGCGCGCCGGGAGCAACAGCCCATCGCCGACATCGACGGTGTGATGACCCTCGAGGGCGGCAGCGGCTCGCTTCTTCGTCACGCCCGCCCACCACGCGAAGTCGCCGGCGCGGGCGGGCCCATACCCCTTCAGGTACTCGCCCGCGAGCCACGACAGCGCGTCGTCCCCGTCGGACGCGGCCAGGTCCGAGCCCGTCCACCGCTTCGCCGCGACGTAACGATGGGTTCCGCTCATCAAGCTGTCTCCCGCCAGGGCGAGCAGCCGGCCCTCGTACCGCAGGCAACGAAGCACGGGCCCGAGCTCCTGGCTCTTGAGACCTGCGACTTCTTGCAGGGCGCGGGCCTGCACGGGCTCGGCCGCGGCCTTCAGCACGCGCTCGGCGACGCGCGCGTAGTCCTTGTCCGAGAGGCTCGTCCGCCTCAGCGTGCGCGCGATCTCCGCCGGAGACTGTCTCGTGGCGCTGAAGACCGCGGTGCGCTCTTCGCAGGGACGATGAAGAGCGTCTTTCGCATCGCGGGGATGCGGATCGCCGAGCCGGAGCGATCGAGCCTCCGGTACTTGTCGGCGGTCAGCGCGCGGGTGCGGGCGAACAGCGCGAGGGGCGACGTCGGATGGGTTGCATAGACGGCAACGACCGAGCGCAGCGCCTCGCCCGCGGAACGCGCCGGGGCACCCAGTCGTTGGCGCTCGTAGGTCCATGCTCGTAACCGTTCGATCAGATCCATCGAGCACCATTGTCCGACGAAGGACGAACCGTGCAAATCGCCGTAAGATGCCCCGGTCTTTGGCGGACTCGTGAAGGAGTGGGGCATGGCACGGATCATTCGGTCTGGCATCGCGATAGGCGCTTTTCTGATCTTCTCGATCCCCGGGCTGGCCGCGGCCGACCCCTGCCCCGAGACCGAGCTCGCCCGCATCAAGTGCCCGACGGGCACCGAGCGCATCCTCGTGTGTCAGGACCACCACGGAGTGATCACCGTGCACGTGCACTGCAAGATTGCCTGATCACCGGTCCCCGGTTCTTCAGGCGCCTACGCCCCCAGTTGCGCGTTCGTGCGCTCGACGATCTTCTCGAGGTTCTTCTTGTTGCGTCCCCATGTGATCAGCTGAGCGCGGTTCCCGGACGTGATCCTGGCCTCGGTCGCGCCCTCGCCGGCGTCGGCGAGATCGATCTTGATCTTCTCGCCCCACGACGCCATGGACATGCTCGTGACCGCTTCGATGTGACCGGTCGCCGCGTCCGAGGCCTTTAGCTTCATGTTGCACTCGGGAAGCGCGCGCAAGATCGCATCGAACACCTCCGCCCGTGGCTTCGGGAACTCCACCACGCCGTCGCTACGCAAAACGCTCATTCGGACCCCTTCCGTGCGATTCCTTCTCACGGCCATTATCGCGGCAGCATGCCCGGGCGGGTCCCTCTAGCGGGGCTTTGCGATCTTGGTGATGGTGATCGTGTCCCGGTCCTCGGAGGGCGCGTAGACGTCGGATCCGGCGTAACGGGTGAAGATGTCGACCCTCCCGGTAGGAGGCCGCATCGTCGCGCTAGTCGACGCCACGCCGGCGGCGTTCGTTGTCGCGGAGTAAGTCTCGCCTCGGACGCTGACGACGATCGGCGCGCCGGAGATCGGCTCGCCGGCCGCGTCCACGAGCTTGGCGGAGAACGTCGCGACGCCGTTCATCGGAACCGACGTGGCGCCCGTATAGGTCACCGTCGTCGTGGGGTCGAACTCGTCGGTCGCCGGCACGATCAAGAGCACCCGCGCGGTGTCGCGCTCGGCAAGCGTGACCTCTAGACCATCGATCAGCTGCTCGGACGTCACCCTCCCGACGAGGTCTCCGGTCGGCGCCTCGATCAGGTCGAAGGTCCTGCCGCGCGGCACGTTGCGCAGAGCAACGGTCGCGCTCGCATCGGACGACTGCTGCCTGAACGCGTACAGCGCGCCTTGTCCGAGCTCGGGATCCCACGACTGCAGCGCCGTCCATCCCTCCGCGATCGGGTCGTCGAGCAACGGATAGGTCATCCCCGTTAGCAAGCCCTGATGTGACTTGTAGAAGTCGATCCACGTCCGCGCACGCGCCACCACGTTGTCGGGCAGGGCGGCCAGGTCCGAGAAGTAGGTCATGTGCGACGGCAGGGCCGCGGCCATCAGCGTGTCGATCGGGTAACGGCGGAACGAGCCGCCCCCGAGGAAGTGCTGGCCCAGGGACCACGTCGGGACGTACGGGCTCAGGTTCCACAGATTGTGAAGGAGAAGCGACGGTTCCGGGGTCCCGTTCTGGAACCACGAGGGCCCGCGTGCGACCGACAGATAGGGGAACAGCCGGTAGTCGTTGGTCTCGTCGATCTCGAGCGTCACGTGGGGGTAGTCGCCCTGGAGGTCGTCGAGCATCGCGACGAAACGGTCCTGGTAGTCGTACATGTCTCCCTGGCCCGCGCAATCGAGCCATACAAGGAAGTCGAACTTGAAGTACTCGACCTTCCACTCCTCGATCGCGACGCGGATGCGCGACTCGATGTGCGGGATGGCGTCCGGCCCCCACGTCCCGATACCGGCCTCGTTGGAGCTGGACTCCTTGTCCGCCGTGTTCGCCAGGGCGGTCGCGTTCCCCACCGGCGCGCACACCCATTCGGGGTGCGTCTGATACGTCTCAGAGTCCGGGTGGAACTGCATCGGGTTCATCCACAGACCGAGCTTCATCGGGGCGATCGCCTCGCGCACCGCAGTGAAGTCACAGTCCGGAAAGCGCGGGCGGAACTTCGACGCGGGATCGCCGTCCCAGCGCGGCTCGGGATGGTCCGGGCAGTCGGGATACCAGTCCCCCGAGATCGCCTGCCACCCATCGTCGAGGATGAACGTGTCGATCCCCAGCCGCTTGGCGATCGGCGCGACCTCGAGAACCCGCTCGTAGTTCATGTCGTCCTTGGCGCCGGTCGAGATCAGGTTCGAGTCCGTGCCGTTCGAGTTGAACGTCACGTCCTTGTCATAAGGCGTGAGCCTCCGCTGGGTGAGGTACTGGTAGAACTGCCACGGCTCGTCACCGTCGCCGAAGCCGAATCCCGTGAATGCGACCGGCAGCGCAAGGGTCGCACCCGGCCCGACGGCATGGTGCCGAGCGGGGCCGTCCCCCGGGTTCTCGAGGTGACCGTTCTCCTCAAGGGGGCCGAAGATGATGACGTCCTTCGAGAAGTCCGCGTCGAGGCTTGCGAGACCGCCCGTGTAAGAGGCACGTGACGACGGCCAGTCGTTGCGCTCCATGACCATGAACATCGAGCGGTTGCCGTCGGCGAGCGAGATCCACTGAGCCGGGCCGGCCACGTCCTCGCCAAGGCCGGCGCTACGTGAGTCCCTCCACGTGCCCGCATGAGGGTCGCCGATCGCGAGCGGAGGCCCGGTGTAGCCGGGATCGCGCCAGTCGGCCCCCGCGCGCAACGCGGTGATCGTCGCCGCGACGTCGGTGCCGGCGGCGGCCTCCTCGAACGACGCTCCTCGAAGAGCGAGCGCCGCGGCGGGCCGCAGGATCGTCTGCGTCCTGAAGCCGGCGATGCCGTCGTACGCCTCCGCGATCCGTGTCGCGGCGATGCCCGGAGCGGTCAGCTCCATCGTCACGCGCAGACCGCCACCGATGTCGGTGACGTCAGCGCTGGCGAGGGAGAACAGCGTGCTCGGGACGCGCGCCGCGCCGACCAGGAGCTCGAAGTCCGCGTGGTCGCGGCTCCACACGCGGCCCCCGCCGCGCTTGTCGATCAGCTCGGTCGTGGCGAACGCTGCGCGATCCCACGACCTCTCGACCAGATCGTTGCCGAGCACCACCGCGCCGTCGGTCACGCGTGCGTACACCGAACCGGAGACCCCGTCGGCGGCCGTTGCGTTCTCCAGCGCGAGCTGCGGCAGGGGGCTCGCGACCACGAGCGCGGCGATGAGAATGGAGAGAAGCGCGCGGCGCACGGTCTATGCCCTTGCGGACGCCGGCTCGAAGAACGCGTTGCCCGGCCAGCTCGCCTCGTAGACCGTCGTCGATCTCTTGCCCTTGCCGACCGTCGTGAAGGCGGCGACGCCTGACGAGTCCGTGTCCGCCGTCCCGATCGTCTCGCCGTCGGCGAAGAACGTGACGGCCGCTCCTGCGATTGGCTGGGAGCCCGAGTCCGTGAGGGTGGCGCGCAGCTGCGGCTGCTTCGAATAGCGCCCCGTCACCGTCAACGTCATGTTCGAGGCCTGCTTCTCGGCGCCGGCGGCGTCAGAGTAGA
>DATBND010000215.1:0-3344 GCA_036554505.1 Actinomycetota bacterium
CGCGGCGCAGCTGGACCACGTGTTCGACCGGGTGCTCGTCACCTGTTCGCAGACGGAGTGCATCGAGCGCCTCTGACGAGCGCTCGGGCCCTGCGAGACGCCGGAGGGGCCCGCTCTTACTATTGGGTCTTGCGAATCGTCGAGACGATTCGCTGGTCCACGGTGCCCCGTGGGGTAATTGGCAGCCCGAGGGATTTTGGTTCCCTAAGTTCTGGTTCGAATCCAGGCGGGGCAGCGCTCTCGCCCACCGAACAGGAGGCTACAGACGACGTGACCCGCCGCTCCGAGACGAGCGCGATCGTCCTTGCCGCGGGCGACGGCAAGCGGCTGAAGTCGGCGCTGCCGAAAGTCCTGCATCGGGCCGCGGGCCTCCCTCTCCTCGCGCACGTGCTCGGCGCACTCGAGCCGCTCGAGCTCGTCCGCACGGTCGTTGTCGCGTCCGCGCGCCGGCCCGAGATCGAAGCCGAGCTCGCCCGCCACGGCGTGTCCGACGGCATCGACTTCGCGGTGCAGGACCCTCCCAATGGCACGGCCGACGCGACCGCGATCGGGCTCGCCATGAGCGGCACGGAGGGCGACGTGCTCGTGACGCCCGGCGATACCCCGCTGCTGACGAGCGAGACCCTCGGGACCCTCCTGGGCGAGCACGCGCGCTCCGGCGCGGTTGCCACGATGCTCACCGCACGGATCGCCGATCCCGCGGGGTACGGACGCGTCGTTCGCTCTGCCAACGGCGGCGTTGCGAAGATCGTCGAGGATCGCGACGCGACGGAAGAAGAGCTCGCTCTCGACGAGGTCAACGCCGGCGTCTACGTCTTCGACGCGGCCCGGCTCTCGTGGGCGCTCGGCAAGGTGGACTCGGTGAATGCCCAGGGCGAGCTCTACCTCACCGACGTGATCTCGATCCTCGGCGACGAGGACGACGCGATCGCCGCGGTCGTGGCGGACGAGGCCGAGGTGGCAGGCGTCAACTCACGCGCTCAGCTCGCCGCCGCGGGGGGAGTGTTGCGACGTCGCACCGCCGAACGCTGGATGGCAGAGGGCGTCGGGATCGTCGATCCGGCGACGACCTACATAGATGCCGGCGTCGAGATCGGTCGCGACGCGACGATCCTTCCGTTCACGTTCCTCGAGGGCCGGACGACCGTCGCGGAGGGGGCCGAGGTCGGCCCGCAAGCGCGCATCGTCGACTCGACCATCGGGCGCGGCGCGAGCGTGTCGTTCGCCGTCGTTCGTGAGTCCACGATCGGGCCCGAGGCGTCGGTGGGCCCGTTCGCGTCCTTACGGCCGGGCACGACGCTCGGAGCGCGCGCCCGCATCGGCACGTTCGTGGAGTCGAAGCAGACGACGATCGGCGAGGACAGCAAGGCCAATCACCTCGCGTACCTCGGCGACGCGGAGATCGGGCGCGGCGTCAACGTCGGGGCGGGCACGATCACGTGCAACTGGGACGGGACCGCGAAGCACAAGACGGTGATCGAGGACGAGGCCTACATCGGTTCGGACACGATGCTCGTGGCCCCGGTGCACGTCGGCAAGCGAGGCGCGACCGGTGCCGGGTCGGTAGTGCGAGGCGACGTGCCGGACGACGCGCTCGCCGTCGGAGTGCCGGCGCGCGTCATCGAGGGCCAAGGCAACAAGATGAAGCCACGCACCGAGAAAAGCGAAGACGAACGGAGCACCGACCAGTCAGAATAGAGTTCGTTAGCCACCCATAGAGTTCGCTAGCCACCCCCGCGATCGTCTCGACGATCGCGGCGTAGCAAAGGGGAAGCGTGCAGCTACCGACGCACAAGCGGTTGATGATCTTCTCGGGCTCGGCACATCCGGCCCTCGCAAAGGAGATCGCCGACGTCCTCGGCATGAAGCTCGGGGTCGTCGAGACCGCCACGTTCGCGGACTCCCAGACCTACGCCCGCTTCAGCGAGTCCGTTCGGGGCAGCGACGCGTTCCTCATCCAGAGCATCTGCGACCCCGTCGACCACCACATCATGCAGCACCTGATCATGGTCGACGCGTTGAAGAGGGCGTCGGCCAAGCGCATCACGGCCGTGTGCCCGCTCTATCCGTACTCCCGACAGGATCGCAAGGCGCGTGGACGAGAGCCCATCACCGCCAAGCTGATGGCCGACCTCTACGAGGCCGCCGGCGTCGATCGCATGATCTCGGTCGACCTCCACACCGGCCAGATCCAGGGTTTCTTCGACGTCCCGCTCGATCACCTCACCGCGATGCCGCTTCTCGCGGCCCACTTCGCCGAGGTGCTCAGCGACGACTTCGTGATCGTGTCGCCGGACGCCGGCGGCGTGCGCCTGGCCGACAAGTGGCTTCAGCACCTCAGCGAGTTCCACGGTCTCGACGGGCAGCTCGCGTTCCTCCACAAGAGGCGGCGCAAGGACGTCCGCAACGTGAGCGAGGCGAAGGCCGTCGTCGGTGAGGTCGCTGGCAAGACCTGCGTCGTCGTGGACGACATGATCGACACCGCCGGCACTCTCGTGAACGGATCCGAGCTCCTTCTCGAGGCGGGCGCGACCAAGGTCTACGCAGCCGCGACGCACGGGATCCTCTCCGACCCCGCGACCGACAGGCTCAAGAACAGCCAGATCGAGCAGGTGGTCGTCACGAACACCCTGCCGATCGGCTCCGAGAAGGCGATCGACAAGCTCGTCGTGCTTTCGATCGCGCCGACGATCGCGCAGACGATCAAGGCGGTGTTCGAGGAGGGGTCGGTGTCCGAGCTCTTCCACGGCGAGAACCAGCCCTAGCTAGTACGCGGGGGTTGGGTGCTACGTGGGGGTTGGGTGCCGGGCTTTGGTTCCGGCGAGATCGTCTAGGCGTCTGACCCGGCCCGGATTTGCCGCTACGTAATCGCGGCAACCTGCGTGCCCGATGGCACCGCAGGAAATGGTCGAAATGGGCCATTCATCTTCGCGATGCCCTCTCGTAGCGTGACCAAGGCCGGTAATCAGGTTCCCTATACGAGGGGGTTCGCAGAAGTGAGGAACTCGAGGTTCATCGCGGTCGGCGCTGTGATTGCATTGGTGCTCACTGCAACGGGGGCGCTTGGCGCTCCCTCCAAGACCCGCAGGCTGGGGCCGGCCAGGCTCTCGCCGCACGCGTTTCACGACGATCAGGGACAGGTCGCGCAGGATGCATTGACGCGCGCCCTGAAGTCCAAGGAGCTCGACCGAGGCGAGTACGCGCTGGCGCGCGCTCGCTCGTTGTTCCACCTCGGCAAGGTGCGCGAGCAGTACGGCGACGTGGCCAAGCCCGCCCCGCGCGATGCGACGCTGATCCTTCGTGATCTCGTCCTCGCCTACCGCCAGCTCTCGGACGGCGATCGG
>DATBND010000291.1:0-8170 GCA_036554505.1 Actinomycetota bacterium
GACCGCGGCGGTGCCGGCAGCGGCCTCCTGTCCGGGCCTCTCGGCTCCAACCTCAAGGTCGGGTGGCGGAAGTACGGTCGCCATCCAGTCGGAGAGGCGCTCCTTCTCGTGCGTCATCTCGCGGATGTCGTACTCGGCGTATTCGAACTCGCGACTCCAGAACAGCGCGTCGTACGGACAGACCTCGACACAGATGCCGCAGTACATGCAGAGCGCGTAGTCGATGGCGAAGCGGTCGAGCACGTTGCGCTTGCGGGGACGGCCCCCCTCGCGCTTCGGGGGCAACGTCTCCTTGTGCGAGTCGATGTAGATGCACCAGTCGGGGCACTCGCGCCCGCACAGCATGCAGACCGTGCAGTTCTCTTCCTTCAAGGCGATGACGCCACGCGTGCGGGGAGAGAGGTCCTGCTTGACGTCCGGATACTGAATGACGGCGTTGCGCTTGAACAAGTGCTTCAAGGTCACGCCCATGCCCTTGAGGAGCCCGAGACCGAATCCGGGCTTGCGGGCGGTGTTCAGCTTCCGTTCGTCGAGCGCCACTTGTGCCTTCCTAGGAGTAGAGAACCCATCCACCGGTCGCGAGCACTAACAGCAGCGCGACCGGGATCAGGAACTTCCATGCGAACTTCTGGAGCTGGTCCTCACGCACGCGTGGGAACGTCGGGCGGATCCACAGGAACACGAACACCATGAAGACCGTCTTGAGCATGAACCAGACGAACCCGGGGATCACGTCGAGCCCCGGTATGGGAACGATCGGTTGATAGCCACCGAGGAACAACGTCGCGGCGATACCACCGAACGCGACCATGTGTCCCATCTCCGGGAACATGTGACTGAAGATGTAGCGCATGCCGGAGTACTCGGTGAACGGGCCCGTGATGATCTCGGACTCGGCGACCGGCATGTCGAATGGGACGCGCGTCATCTCGGCGACCGCCCCGATGCTGAACACGAGGAACGCGGCCAGCCCGATGCCGGGGGGCCACAGCGCGAACGGCCAGTCCTGAGCCTCGACGATGTCCACGAGCGAGAGCGAGCCGGCGAGCATCGCGACCGACGCTGCCGCCAGCACGATCGGAAGCTCGTACGCGATGAGCTGCGCGGCCGAACGGAGCGCGCCGATGAGCGCGTACTTGTTCGCGCTCGACCATCCGGCCATCAGCACGCCGATCGTCGACACCGAGCCGATCGCAAGCAGGTAGAAGATGCCGACGTCCAGGTCCTCGACTATCAGGTTCTTGTCGAGTGGGATGACGAGATAGATCATCAGGACGGGCACGAAGATGGCCGCCGGCGCGAGGCTGAACACTCGTTTGTCGGCCGCGTCCGGAATGATGTCCTCCTTGTAGAGGAACTTGAGCCCGTCCGCGAGAGTCGTTGCCCATCCATGGAAGCCGCCCGGGTACATCGGCCCGAGACGGTGCTGCAGGTGCGCCATGACCTTGTGCTCCGCATAGCCGCCGACCAGCGCGGCGACGGGAAGCAGCGTGAGGATGATCAGCAGCTTGATCACGAGGATCTGCCACGCGGCAAGCGTGATGTCGAACATCAGCGCGCACCCCCGCGATCGTCTAGACGATCGCGGCGTAGCAAAAGGGCCCGCATCATCTGTCGATGTCCCCGAGCACGAAGAAGAACGACCCGAGCACGGCGATCATGTCCGACACGAGCGTGCCGCGTAGCACGGGCGGCAGCGCCGACACGTTGTTGTACGACGGCGTCCTGATCTTGAGGCGATAGGGCTTGCGGTCACCATCCGAGACGAGGTAGTAGCCCAGCTCGCCGAGTGGGTTCTCGGTGCGGACGTAAGCCTCGCCCGGCGGGATCTGGATCACGCGCGGCACCTTGCCGAGGATGGGTCCCGACGGGATGCCCTCGATCGCCTGCTCGACGATCTTGGCCGACTCGACGACCTCGTGGACGAGCACCCAGAAACGATCGAAGCAGTCACCGTTGGGGGCCGAGTGCACGTCGAAGTCGAACTGGTCGTAGACGAGATAGGGCTCGTCCTTACGCACGTCGAAGTCGATGTCGGACCCGCGCGCGATGGGGCCGGACACGCCGTAGTTGTACGCGACCTCCTTGGGGAGGACGCCCACGTCGACCGTGCGCTGCTTGAAGATCTCGTTGCCGATCAAGAGGTTCTCGTAGTCGGGCAGCCGGTCGATGACCTGACGGACGCCCTTCAGCGCGGCTGCGTAGAAACCCTTCGGCACGTCCTCCTTGAGGCCCCCCGGACGGAAGAAACCGAAGTGCATGCGTCCGCCCGTCGTGCTCTCCATGACGAACTGGATGTCTTCGCGCTCGCGGAACGCGTAGAAGGTCGGCGTGATCGCGCCGAGCTCGGCGCCGAACGAGGCGAAGAACATCAGGTGGTTCAGGATCCGGTTCATCTCGCACATGATCACGCGCAAGTACTGCGCGCGGGGCGGGACCTCGAGCTCCATGAGCTTCTCGGTGACCAGCGCGAGCGGAAGCTCGTTGTTGATGCCGGAGAGCCAGTCCATGCGCGAGACGAGGTTCGTGATCTGCCGGTAATCGCGCGCCTCCACCAGCTTCTCGTAGCCGCGGTGCATGTAGCCGATCACGGGCTCGGCCTCGATCAGACGCTCGCCGTCGATCGTCGCGAGCAGCCGGAAGACCCCGTGGGTCGCGGGGTGCTGCGGGCCGACGTTGAGGATCATCTCCTGGGTCTGGAGCGGCCCCTCCGACCCGATCCCGCCGGCGGGATCGTGGGTGACGGCGACGTTCTCGTCTACGACCACTACCGGCCCCCCGCGGCGGCTTCTTCGGGATCCTTCGCGCCGGGCCAGTCCTTCACGCTCCGGCTCGGAAGCTTGAACGCCCGCAACCCAGGGTGCCCCTCGAAGTCCTCCGGCAGATAGAGGTTCACCAGCCGGGGATGGCCCTCGAACTCGACGCCGTACATCTCGTGGGTCTCACGCTCGTGCCAGAGCGCGCCCTCGTAGACGTCGGTGATGCTGGGGCAACGCGGGCTCTCCGCGTCGACCGGGACGTGCACCGTCACGTGGATCGTGTAGTCGGGGGAGTACACATGCAGGAGGACCTCGAGGCCACCCGGGTTGTCGGCGACCTCCGAGCGGTCGACCGCGGACAAAAACGTGAAGAACCGGCAGCGGATCCCCTGCATGTCCCTGAGCGAGCGCGCCACGTCGACGAAGCTCTCGGGCGAGCAGCTGATGTCGACGGCTCCGTGGTTCACCTTTGCGTCGGAGATCAGCGCGCCGAGGGCCTCTTGCACCCGCGGCAACGCGTCCTCGGCCGACACCCGTTCCAGGACCGGCACTTTGCTAGATACCTCCCGCCAGCCCGGGCTCTGGGATGTGGGGGATCTCCTGCTGGTGGCCCTTCCACTTCTCGGACGGGTTCTCGGCGGCGATCTTCTCCTGGAGGCGGATGACACCCTGCAGCAGCGCCTCGGGCCGCGGCGGGCAGCCCGGCACGTAGACGTCGACCGGGATGATCTGGTCCACGCCCTTGGTGACCGAATAGGAGTCCCAGTAGGGGCCGCCGCAGTTCGCGCACGAGCCCATCGAGATCACGTACTTCGGCTCGGGCATCTGGTCGTAGACCCGCTTGATCGGCGCGGCCATCTTGTCGGTCACGGTGCCGGCGACCACGAGCAGGTCGGCCTGGCGCGGCGAGGCCGGGAACGGGATGACCCCGAAGCGGATGATGTCGAACTTCGTCGCGATCGCGGCCCCCATCTCGATGCCACAGCAGGCGAGGCCGAACTGCATCATCCAGAGGGAGTACTTGCGGCTCCAGTTCAGGAGCCACGACACCGGTCCCGGCAGCTTGACCTTCTCGATCACAGCCACTCGAGCACCTTCTTCTTGATCGCGTAGAGGAGGGCAAGGGCAAGGATGCCTATGAAGATCACCATCTCGACGAACGCCTGGGTGCCGAGCGACTTGAACACGATCGCCCACGGGAACAAGAACACGGCCTCGACGTCGAAGACGACGAACAGCAGGGCGAACACGTAATAACGGACGTTGGTCTGGGCCCAGCCGCTGCCGATCGGATCGATCCCGGACTCGTAGGTGGTGTACTTCTCCGGGTGGTAGACCGACGGCCGCACGAGCCGGGCGATCTGGAGCGTCCCGAACACCAGCGCGACGCCGACCACGGCGAAGATCCCGATGGTCACGTATTGGCCGAAGTACCCGACAGGCAGCACTCTTGGAAACGCTCCCGTTAATCCTCAACCGCGCCGAATTGGAGATCGTGTTCGGGGACCAGGCCTTGCCGTTCGAAGTCGCCCCTTCGTGACTCCGTTCGAACGCGAGCCGAACGCGAAAGCCCTGGATACCCGCCGAAACCTAACACGCGCCAAGACGCGGCTCGGGGACTCGTTCCCTAGTGAAAACGAGTCCCCGATGCGCCTGCCTTTTCGTTACGCCGCGATCGTCGAGACGATCGCGGGGGTAAGACGTACGTCCCTTTGGAGGGGGGCCACACCTACCTCGAGAGCATCGCGGGAGTCCTTGGGTGCGCCGCGATCTCGAGGCGTGGCGGGGTGTAGCGCCAGGCCATCACCCACCCTGCAGCGTTTAGGTCACTTCGTCGGGCAGCCCTTTCCGTTCTTCGGGTTGTGCTGGTGGTTGGCGTCGCCGTTGCCACAGCCGTTCTTCGCCGAGCCGACCGTCTGCACGTTCGTGCACGATCCCTCGGGGACGACCAGTGTCATCGTGGTCGAGCTCGACGGGTAGGTCGCGTAGCTGCCGTCGGCCGCCACTCGGGTGCCGGTCCACAGCGACGCGCGCACGTCGTAGCTGCCGGGGGGCAGATCGCCCACCTCGAGGAGGCCGGAGCCGTGCTCCGCGGACGTAGCGACGTTGTTCTGCGAGCCGAACGTGCCGCTCTGGAAGTGGACGGCCACCGTGCCCTCGAGGGGCATGAGCGTCGGGCGCTTGCCGTCGCTCATGATCTGGCTCTTTACGAACGCGTGGACGTTGCTTCCCGGGCACAGCGTGACGGTCGTGGCCCCGGTGGAGTTGCCCTGACACCCCGCCGGAGCGGTCGCGCCGGGGTAGCTGACGCCGCTGGGCCCGTCGGGACAGAGGTCGAGCGACGTCACGGTCGACCCCGCGGGGACCCCGGAGGTCGCGGTGAGCGTCTGAAGCGGCGCCGCCAGCGCGCACGCGACCGCCGCCGTGAGCCACATTCCCTTTCGTTTCATCGAAGCTCCTCCTTGTCGCCCCTGTGGACCTATTCCCAGGTATTTCCACAGACATCGGCCCCCGAGCGAGAGGAGGAGATAGTCCATAAGAACCATTTTTTGGTAGCAGGGGAGGAGCGCGGCGCAGCTAGCCCCGCGGTCACCATGGCTCCACCAGAGGAACCCCCGTCGCCTGGGAACCCCCGCGATCGTCTCGACGATCGCGGCGTCGCCTATAAGTCGACGGAGGGATAGCCGGAGGCTCCGCTCGGATAGGGGTCCATGACGGCCGCCGCCTGGCGGACGCCGTCGCCGTCGTAGGCCCGCGCGTAGAGCGGGCCTAGGTCCGCCGGGCCCACCGTCCAGCGGTGCATCCACAAGCGCCACGTGTGATCGGCCAGCGGGGTCTTGAGCTGGGCCTCATTCCACGTGGTGCCCCCGTCGGTCGAGACCTCCACCCGGGAGATGCCGCGGGCGCCCGCGAATGCGATCCCGGCCGCGGTAACCGTGGCGCCCTCGTCCGCCCCGTTCTTGGGCACGTCGATGCGCGCCCCGGTCTTGACGATGGCGGGCTTCGACCAGCCGCGCTGCTCCCAGAAACCCTCGTACGGCTCGTCGACGACCTCGATCTCGGTCAGCCACTTCGGGTTCTTGATCCCGTAGGTGCCCAGGGTCAGCAGCCGTGCGGGGAAGCCGTGAGCCCTCGGCAGGACGCGCCCGTTCATCCCCAGCGCGATCAGCGAGCTGTCGTCCATGGCGACCTCGACCGAATGGCTGTCGGAGTAGCCACCGCTGGCGCGGAAGACCACCTCGACCGCCCCAGGCTGGATCCCGGCGCGCTCGAGGATGAGCGGCAACGGGACGCCGATCCACTTGGCCGTGCCGATCAGGTGGCCGTTGATCTCGTTGCTGATGCACTGAAGCGTGTGAAAGCGCTCGACCAGCGGAAAGGCCCGCACCTCGTCGTAGGTCAGGGAGAGCGGCCGGTCGACGAGGCCCGTGACCGACAGCCTCCACGTCTCGGGGTCGATGTCCGGATCGATGATCTCCTCGTCGACGACGTAGTGGGCGGTGTTCGACGTCACTTCGCGCGTGAGCCCGGGGACGTCGTCGAACGCGGCATCGCCCGCCGCCTGCTTAGGGCCGCGGGCCGCCTCGTACGCGCCGGTGAACTTCTCTCGCCCGGGGTCGGGGCGGCGGTAGACGAGGCGGCCGAGGTTCGCGAGCCCCACCAGCACGCCGGCGCCGCCGAAGCCGATCGCCTTGATCGCGACGCGGCGGGTGTGGTCGACGCGACGGGTCTGCGAGGGTCCGGTCAGCCCGGCGTACACGTGACCGGCGAACCATCCCGCCGCGATCCACACCGGCAGCGTCACGAGCGCGAACGGCGCGCGCGTCAGGTGTTGCGGTGTCACGGGATACAGCAGGAACGACGCAACCCACAGCGGAAGGAGAGCGATCGTCAGCACTGCGCGCACGCCTACACGTGTGCGAGCGCGCGCCGCGACCGCACCGAGCCCGGCCCCCGACAGCGCGAATCCGACCGACGTCCCGAACACCGCGATCCGCTGGGCCCAATGACCCAGGCGATCGATGAAGAAGCTGTCGACCGCGCCGGAGGGCGCGCGGATCAGGACCTGCGCGATGGCGACGGGGGCAAACGGCACCGCCGACCAGAACGTGTGCAGCAGCGCGCTCAGGATCGTTGCCGCCGCGGTGCCGGCGAGCCCTGCGACCGCGGCCTTCGCCACGCCGGCCGCGTGCGTCGTCTCCGTGGGGCCTTCCGTCGTCGCCGTCATGGTCCGCGTCAGCATAGGGACCGCCCCCATGTAAGCGCCGTCGAGCCTAGGATCGAGCGGATGAAAGCGGACGAATCGCTACGGCCGTGGGGCGAGATCGCGTCCGCGCTGGGCTCTTTGCTTCGTCCGCCGTACCTCGTGTTCGGCCTGCTCAACGCCCTGGTGACGGTGGCTTCGATCGGCATCACCGAGCTCCTGGGACCCCGCCCGGCAGGCGGCGACCTGTGGCTCGACGTGATCGCCGGGATATTCCTCGCGCTGGCGTCGATCTACATACAGATCGCGGTGATCCTGGCCGCGGCCAGCAATCCGGAGACGCGCGCGGTCGATGCGTGGATCAAGGTCGCGCTGAAGCACCGATGTTTCTGGCGCTATCTCGGCGTGACGATCCTCATCGCTTTGCTGCTCGTTCTCGGCGCCGTGGTGTTCCTGGTCGGGGCGATCGTGGCCGGTGGGATCGTCGCGCTCGGACAACCGAGCGTCGTCCTCGAGCGCACCCGCCCCGTCGCGGCGATCAACCGCAGCTCCGTGTTGACGAAGCCGGCACGACGCACCGTCGCCCTCGTATTCGCCATCTTCTGGATCGCTCCCGCAGTGTGGCCGCTCACGGCTCAGATTCTCGATATCGAGCTGAGCACCGCGGCCGACGTCGCGCTGGGAGCCGTCAACGCGCCCATCGTCATCGCCGCGAACGTGGCCATCACGCGGGTGTTCGTTAAGCTCGGGGGATCGCCCGCGCCCCCGCTTCAGACGCTGCTCTACAAGTCGAAGGCCGGAACGTCGGGCTAGGTCGTCCGCGTCGCGGCGGGGCCGGGGCGCGCTAGCCGCCGACGGAGATGAAGAAGACCGTTGCGTTCTCGGCCAGGTTGATCAGCGGTCCCCAGGCCAGCCCGAGCACGATCGTCGCCGCCGCCGTGAGGGCGACGACGCCCGACGACAGGGGGCCGAGCTTGACCGCGGGGCGCGGCTCGTCGCTCTCCTGCATGTACATCACGACCATTACTCGGAGATAGAAGAACGCGGCGATCGCGCTGGTCAGCGCCCCGATGACCGCCATCCACGCGTAACCGGCCTCGACGGCGGCGCCGAAGACCAGCAGCTTGCCCACGAAGCCCGACGTGATCGGGACGCCGGCGAGTGACAACAGGAACAACGTCAGTGTTCCCGCCAACAACGGATGGTC
>DATBND010000294.1:0-2462 GCA_036554505.1 Actinomycetota bacterium
GGCCCTCGAGGATGTAGTGGAGCAGCGGTTCGTTGCCGTCGATCGGGAGCAGCGTCTTCGGGGTCCCCCCGCCCATGCGCGTGCCGCGGCCCGCCGCGAGCACGACGGCCCTCAGCTTCGCCATGACACCTCCAGACTCAGATCCGTCGTGAGCGGCTTATCCCACACGAGCGCGCCGCCGTCTCGCTTGAAGCCCGGCGCCCGTACGCCCTCGGCGCCGTCGGGAAGGGTAATGCGAAGCTCCAGCGTCTCGGGGCGGAGCTTCGGCTGATGCTGCACGACGAGCCGGTAGGTACTGCGCCCGCCGGCCGTTCGGACGACGCCCGGCACGACGTAATCGAAGGTCGCGGACGCCTCCATCCCTGCGGGGATGTCGAGCGTGACCGGCCACACTTTCTTGCCGAGCTCCGAGTGCTCCGGCGGGCGATCGCCCGACCACTCCGCGGGGGCCGGCGTGTCACGTCTGCAGACCTCGCGGAGCGTCCTGTCGACGGGCTGCGTCGAGGCGCACGTCGGGGGAACGCTCACGCCCGTGAGCTGCGCGTCCCCGGGGACGTAGACGTTGACCATCGGCTGATGGATGGGCCCGGTGTCGCCCATGGACCAGCGCGGCTGCGGCAGGAACACGCCGTTGTGGATCGTCACGTTCGTTCTCACGCGTGCGTCGGGGCCGTCGAGCGCGACGTCGACCGCCGTCGTCTGGCTCTCGAAGTAGTTGAGCTTGTTGCCGCCGACGTTCTGTTGCACGACGTTGAGGTAGTCGGCGTTCGTGGCCGGCTGCAAAGCACCGTCCCAATCCATCCGCTCCACGAAGGCCTGCTCGGCAGGGTCGGCGAGCCAGACCTGCATGTGCTTGCGGGCGAGCGATTTGCCCATCCCACGCACGAGCTCGGTCGGGTGTTTCGGCTTGAGCATCCCGTCGTAGAACCCGTCGACGATGTCGCCGAGAACGACTCGGCGCACCGCGGCGATCGGGTACGACGCGTACGCCTTGTAGAGCAAGAGGTAGATCACCCGGTTCGTCGTGACGTACGACGCCTTGGTCTCGTATTGGCCGACGCCCGGCATCAGGTTCTGCATCGTCGTGGGATCGACCGCGATGATGCCGTCGAACTTGGGAAGGTCGGGCTTGGTCGCGTGCGCGTATTCGTCGGTGAGCTTCGCCGACAGCGGCCAGTCCGGCGACCAGTTGGCGTTGCCGAATCGTTGCGCGTCGTCGATCCCAGCGAGGTACCAAGCATCTTCGGGAAGCGGGATCGTTATCTGTTGCCGGTTCTTGTCGATGTCGTAGACCGACCCTCCGTCGAGGAGGTGCGGCTTGCCGTTCTCGATCGAGAGGATCTTGAACTGGAGCATCGCCCCACCCGTGCCCCGCAGCTCGGCCGAGTTCTGCATCCCGAACAGGTAGTTGCGCGGTCCGTCCGCGCCGAGGATCTCCGGCAGGACCGCGAAGCCGGCCTGCGCGTCCGCCACGGTCTCATCCGCGTCATTGGCGCTCTCGATCCCGTCGGCGACATCCGACTTGAAGCGCCGAGGCAGCTTCTTTACGTCGACGGCTTCCAGCTCTCGTTTGGCGAGCTTGATGTTCGATCGGACGTCGTCGAGCGTTTCGGCCACGGCGGCAACGCGCTCGAGCCGTATCTGCGATCCGCCCTTCGGATCGTCCGGGTCCTTCGCGATCAGCTTGTCGGGCCCACGCAGCGCGTTCTGCGCGATGTCGAGCGTCCCCTTAGCCGCGTCCGACGAGTAGCCGGCGGCGGCGACGAAATGGCGGGCCTCGCCGAGCGCGTCCCGGGCGGTGGGGATCATCCGCGCGAGCGCATAAACCGGGCTCCGTCCGTCGAGGCCTTGCTCGGCGCGGCGCGCTCCTGCCGCGGCGGCCAGCGTGTAGTAGCGGGCGAGCTTCGTCGCCCCCGCCGTCAGGCTCTTCTCCGCCCTGCGAAGGTTCCGCTGCGCGTCGACGAGCCCGCTCGCGAGACGCCACGGGGACACGAGCATGTGGACCCACAGCAACGTCGCCGCAAGCGCGGCAAGGGTCGCTAGTGCCGCGACGAGGCCCGGGGACCCGAAGCCCTCGGGTTCGTTCGTGTCCATCGGGCTATCGTCGCCGAAGTCGCCGTCTTTGCGTGAGGTCAACCTCCCGCGCGACGCAGCGCAGGCGCGACCTCGGCCCCCAGGAGCTCTATCGCTCGCGCCGCGGGGGCAGTGTCCATGCCCGGGTAGTGCAGGCGAAGAACTAGGTGCGACTCGGGATACTCCGAGAGGACCTCGACGAGTGGAGAGAGGTACTCGACGACTTGCTCGGGCGTGCCGTAGGCGGTCGTGCGCCTGATCGTGTCCTCGTCGGGCGGCACGACCTCGAGCGGCTTGCCGGCGACGTCGGTGCCGGTGCGCCAGCCTGCGTAGACGCCGAGCTGATGGCCGACGCCGGCGTGGATCATCGGCCAGTCGTCGTCGGGGTT
>DATBND010000296.1:0-1638 GCA_036554505.1 Actinomycetota bacterium
AGCTGCGCCGCGATCGCTCGCGCGTGGTCCTCGTCCCTCGCCAGGCCGTAGAGGGTCGGACCGCTCCCGCTGAGGCACGCCCCGAGTGCCCCCGCGTCGGTGATCAGCTCCTTCTTCTTCTCCAGCTCCGGCTTCAACATGAAGACGGCGGGCTCGAGGTCGTTGTGCAGCAACGAGGCGACCTCCTCGACGTCGCCCGCGCCTAGCGCCATCGTCATGACTGCGCTGCTGACCTCGTCGGCGGCAGGGAGGTCGTCCCACGCCTCGTAGACGTCGCGCGTCATCATCGGCTCGTCGGTGATGCCGAGGACGAACCACATCGTCTCGGGCGAGGGCAGCGGCGTCAGGTTCTCGCCGCGCGCCGTCGCCAGCGCGGTCCCGCCTTCGATGCAATAAGGCACGTCGCTGCCCACCTCGGCGGCCATCTCACGAAGGCGGTCGCGCTCGAGCTCGAGCCCCCAGAGCTCGCTGAGGACGACGAGCGCGCCGGCCGCGTTTCCGCTGCCGCCGCCGAGCCCGGCCCCGATCGGGATGCGCTTGTCGACCGTCACCCTGATCCCATCGTGAGCAGCGCCCGCCTCCGTCAACCGGTCCGCGGCTCGGCGAATCAGGTTCTCCTCCTCCGTGGGAAGAGCGCCGGTCCCGCCGTCGACCCATTCCATGGCGATCTCCACGCGGCCGGTGTCGGTCAACTCGACCTCGATGTCGTCGGTGAGCCTGATCACCTGGAGGATCGTCTCGACCTCGTGATATCCGTCGACGCGCTTGCCGAGCACGCGCAAGAAGAGGTTGACCTTCGCATTGGTGCGAAACCGAGTTGTGCTCACCTACGACCCCTAGCGTCAAGAACGGCGCGCATCATACGGCGGGCTTGCGAGCGGACTTCGGGGACGTCGCGGCCAGCGCGGCGGCCACCGCCGCAAAGTCGTCGAGGCCCGCATCCTCGGCCCTCGCCATGTCGGGAAGCCCCGCGGCGTGGATCGCGGCGGCCGCGGCCTCCGCCGAGCCGGCGAGCTCCGTCAGCGAGTTGCGCAGCGTCTTCCGTCGCTGGCCGAACGCCCCCTTGACGACGGAGTAGAAGATCGTCTTCTCGACCGGCGGAGGCGTTCGGCGCTCGAGCACGACGATCGCGGAGTCGACGTTGGGGACGGGAAAGAATGCGCGCCGTGACACCGCGCTCGCGACGCGCGCTGTCGACCAGTACGCCGCGAGGACGCTCGTTTGACCGTAGGTCTTCGATCCAGGGGCGGCCGCAAGCCGCTCCCCCACCTCGCGCTGCGTCATTACCGTCAGCTTGCGGATCTCGGGTGCGTCCTCGAGGACCTTGAGCACGACAGTCGCGGCGACGTTGTAGGGAAGGTTGGCGACGACGGCCGATGCGTCGACCGTGGACATGTCGAGCGCGAGCGCGTCCGCCTCGACGACCTCGACGTTCTCCAAGCTCGCAGTGACCTCCCGCAACACGTCCAAGAGACGCGCGTCGACCTCGACGGCCACCACGCGGCGCGCGGCCCCCGCAAGGCCCAGCGTCAAAGACCCGGCCCCCGCGCCGATCTCGAGCACCGACTCGGATCCGTCGAGACCCGCCAGGTCCACGACCTTCCTGATCGTGTTGGGGTCGATGACGAAGTTCTGCCC
>DATBND010000303.1:0-5255 GCA_036554505.1 Actinomycetota bacterium
GGTCCAGGAAGTTGCTGATGTTCTGACGCGCCGCCGGCGCCGTCCGGGACGACGACGAGTCGAGCGCGTCGAGTATCCCGGCCGACCGAATGATCTCCTGCACGAGCTCGAGCAGCGGCGCCGACGACTTCTTCCGTATCGCCGCGAGCCGCTGGGAAAACGCTTTCAGCCGCCGCGTCGCCTCGCCGCCCAGCGACTCGATCTCGTCGAGGTGCCCCAGGGCCTCGGCGAGCGAGTAGCCGACGTCGCCCGGCTCCATGTCGCGCGCCGCCTCCTCGTCCCCGCCGGCGAGGCGAACCCTGAAGTCCCAGTTCTGTGACGTCGCCCAGCGGGCGAGCAGCGAGAGGTCCCGGTAGTGGATGCGCCAGCGAGGGCCGAGCAGGATGCGCGCCAGCCACCGGTTCGCGCCCGGCTTGGACTCGAGCGCGCGCAGCCACGCCACGATCTCGGTCACCTCGGGCGTCTTCAACAATCCGCCCAGGCCCACGACCTCGACGGGGATCTCCTTCTCCTCGAGCGCCTGAAGCAGCATGTCCATCGCCGCCTTACGCCGCACGAGGATCGCGATGTCCTTCCACGCGACCGGGTCGCGGCCCTCGCCCGTCACCGACCCGTGCAACGCCTCGCACTGCCCGGCGATCCAGTCGGCTTCGGCCCGCTCGTCGGAGAACAAGCCGACCGCGACCGCCCCCGCGCCGTTCGATGGCATCGCCCGCAGCGGGTCGCCGGGCCGCCGCGACGGGTCGATCGACGAGACGACATGGTTCGCGACGTCCAGGATGCGAGCGCCGGAGCGGAAGTTCTCCGACAGCGACACGGGGTCGTAACGCGCGCCGTCGGCGCGCGGGAAATCGTCCGGGAAGCCGATCAGGTTGTACATCGTGGCGCCGCGCCACGCGAAGATCGCCTGGCGCGCGTCGCCCACCGCCGTGACCGCGCCCGCAGGGCCCACGAGTGACTGCAGCATCCGGCGCTGCGCGACGTTCGTGTCCTGATACTCGTCGAGGAGCACGAACGGGAACCGCTGCCGGTAGGACTCGCGCACCTCGGCGTTGCCCTCGAGCACCTCGACCGCCTTCGTCACCTGGTCGCCGAAGTCGATACGCGACGTCCGCTGCTTGGCCTTGACGTAAGCCGATACCGCGCGCACGAGCTCCTTGCGCTTCTCGGCGGTGTCCACGATCTTGTCGTCCACGTTCTGCAGCGAGAGGATGCGCTCGGCCGCGGCATCGATGTCGTTGAGCCCCACCATGTGATCCGCGACCGACGACGCCAGCGCCAGCGCGCGTCCCACGACGTAGGACGACCGGATCTCCAGGGCCTCGAACGGCGGAAGGTCGTCGATGCAAGAAAGCAGGAGCTGCCACTGCTGGGCCTCGGACAAGAGCCCCGACTCGGGCTCGACGCCCACGAGGAGGCCGTTGTCCCGCACGATCCCGGCCGCGAACGCGTTGTAGGTCTGCACCGTCACGTCCTCGCCGGACTCATCGTGGATCTCGGCGAGCGCGAGCCGCACGCGCTCGAGCAGCTCTTGCGCGGCCTTGTTCGTGAACGTCAGTCCGAGCACCTGCGACGGCGAGAAGGGCTGGTTCTCGAGCGCCCACGCAATGCGCGCCGCCATCACCGCCGTCTTGCCCGAGCCGGCCCCCGCGATGAGATACAGCGGCTCGAGCGGATGGGATATGGCGCGCCACTGCTCGTCGGTGGGCTCGTAGCCCTTGAGCGCGGCACGGATGGCCGCGGAGCGCCGCGGGTCCACCATCGAGCTCATGCCGGGAGCTCCTTGCCCTCGGACCACAGCGGGCACAGCGGCTTGAACCTGCACCACGTGCAGTCCGCCTCGGGATTGGGACGGAAGTCCTCGGCAAGCACGCCCTCGATCAACTTGGGCAGCCGCTGCAGCGCGACCTCGGCCTCCTCGGGAGTCTGGGCACGCTTGGCAACCTCGCCGCGCGACAAGGGCGCGCCGGGATAGACGAGCTGCATCGACGCCGGCTCGCCAAGAGTCGCGAGCTCCGGGTCCGACTTCGCCGCGAGGTGGTAGATCGCGAGCTGCAACGACTCCTTGGCGTCGTCCCAGTACACGGGGTTACGAGACGTCTTGTAGTCCGTGATCACGACGTTGGGCCCTATCTGGTCGACGCGGTCGATGCGGCCGGTGATCCGGTGACCGTCGAAGTCGACCTTGAAGCTCGTCTCGGCCTTCGCCGCCTGGCCCGGCTTGAGGAAACGACCGTAGCGCTCGATCATCACCTGGCCGTCTCGATGGAACTGGCGCGCCAGGGCCTGGTTCGGGAACTGCGACCGAATGCCCTCGAAAAGCTCGTCGTAGCGCGCGTACGCGGCCTTGGGGTCGACCGGCAAGGCCCCCGTCTCGAGCTCCTCGAACACCTTGTGTATGACCGAGCCGAACGCCATGTTGTGGCTGGAATCGGGGTCGAGCCCTAGCACCACCGAGCACAGGTACTGCAACCCGCAGTTGTCGTAGGTGGAGATGCGCGAGTAGCTCGTGCGCAGCTTGTCGAGCGGGAGATCGTCGTCGGAGCCCTGTTGCTGCTCCCGGATCGTCGTGGCGCCCTCGGTCCAGTCCCAGCGCCACCACCACTCGCTAGGCTGAGCCGCGCTGCAGCTCGGGTCCAGCTTGCAGATCTCCTCTATCGCGGCGAGCGCGGCGATCCGCTCGACCGACGGCTTGGTCGTGTCGGCGAGCGTGCGGCGATGCCGGGCGGCCGCCTCGGCAAACGTCAGCGGCGCACTGTCGGCCGGGACCTCGACCTCGGGGATCGAGCCGCACAGCTCCTCGATGAATCGGCTCGGCTCGCCGCGTCGCGTCGGCCCCGGGGACGTCGTCACGAGGCACCGCTTCGTCGCACGTGTGACCGCGACGTAGAAGACGCGGCGGTCCTCCATCTCGTTCTTCTTCGAGCGAGCGATCGGGTCGGGGTCGTCCAGGAAGTACGGATCGAACAGCCCGGTGGCACGGCGGCCTTTCGGGATCGAGCCCTCGACGACGCCGGCAACGGCGACGACCGACCATTCCTTTCCCTTGGCGCCGTGGAAGCTGACGACGTTGACACCGCCGCCGGAGCGTTCGGGCGGGAGCCACGGGTCCGAGCCGAAGTCGGCGCGGCCGATCGCGTCGAGGTAGTCGGAGAACGTCCCGTTGCCCCGGCGCCGTTCGACGAACCTCCCCAACGCGCGCGCGAACGCGACGAGCGCGTCCAGATCGCGGTTGGCCGGGTCGTCGAGGCTCCGCCGGGCCCGAGCCTGCAGCTCGCCGCACAGCCGCGACCGATCCCACACGACCCAGAACGCCTCGTCCGCCGGAGCGTCCTTCTTCGAGCGAAGGAGGTCCCGTAGCTCGACGAGCTCCTGCAGCCTGGCGCGCGCGTCGACATCACCGTCGAGGGTCGCCGGCGGTTCCTCCACGACGTCCGGGAGCGTGCGTGACTGGAGGCGCGCCACCCGCTCGAGCTCGCGAACGGTCGCATCCTCGACGTCGATCAGCGGTGAGCGCAGTAGTTGCGTGAGCCTCTCGGGATCGTCGCCGTCGGAGAACGCGAACGACGCCAAATCGGAGAACGCCCGGACGATCGGCTCCCGCGCAAGCGGGCGGTCGGGAGCGCTTATCGAGAACGGCACCTCGAGCGCGTCCAGCGCGCGCTCCAACGGGGGCAGCATCGCGCGCGGCGACGTCAGCAGGATCGCCATGTCGTCGTACGCGACGTTCTCGGTCAGGTGCGCGACGCGGATCGCGCGGGCGACCGCGTCGACCTCGGCCGCCAGACTCCCGAAGCGCCGCACCTCGACCCCTGCCGTGCCGGCGAAGCTCGACGCACGGTGCTCACGCGCGCCGTTGTGCGCGATCAGCCGGCCCACCGACGCGCCGAAGTCCGGCCCCAGCCGGTAAGAGGTCGCTAGCGTGACGGTCTCGTGCGCGCCGAACTCCTTGTCGAAGTCCCCTATCCACTCGGGGTCGGCCCCCCTGAACGTCTCGATCGCCGAGTCGGGATCGCCAACCAGCACGAGCGATCGCCCGGCATCGGTCGGGGCCGCGAACCCCGTGAGGAACTGGAGGAGACGCTGCTGCACGAGCGCAAGCTCCTGTCCGTCGTCCACGAGCACGTGCGTGAAACGACGGTGGATCGCGTCGCGCACGTCGTCGTGGTTCGCGATGAGCTCGGCGGCGTCGGCCAAGAGACTCGGGTAGTCGACGCGCGAGCGCGCCCGCAGTCGCTCGCGATGTGCTTTGAAGAACTTGACGACGTCGGCCCACGCGGGCCGCGCCGCGGACAGCGCGTCCAGCTGCACGTTGTCCAGCAGACGTTGCTCGGCCCGGATACAGAAGTCCACGACCTCGTCCACGAACCCGCGGTTGCGCAGCAGGTGGCGGTGATGCGGCCAGTTCGCCTCATTCTCGGCGGCGAGCGCGTCGCGCACGTCGCCCCATTGCTCGGGGCTGGTCAACAGCACGGGCGGCTCGGGATACGCGAGCCGGTCGTAGTGACGGGTGACCAGATGATGGGCGAGGCCGTGCCACGTATAGACGGGGACCTCGATCAGGGCGTCCAGGCCCTCCGCGAACAAGAGGCGATGCGTGAGGCGGTTCTGCAGGGCGATCTTCTGGGCACGATTGGGCACGAGGAAGAGGATTCGGTCCGGCGAGCACCCCTCGCCCAGGGCGAGGCGCACGAAGCGCTCCGTGAGCGCGGTCGTCTTTCCGGTTCCCGGGCCCCCCAACGCGAGCAGAGGCCCTGAACCGTGGTCGACGAGGGCTTGTTGGCCGGGGTCGAGCGTGAGCTTTGCCATCCCGACCGACGTTAGCGCCCCGGTGCGTCAGAAATGGGGCCGATGCGTCGGAGCGCGAAGAAAATGGAACCCTTCGGGCATGCGCCGCATCCTTCAAGTGCAGATCTACGGAAGGGGATCGATGAGAGCTCGCTCTACGAGCGCGGCCACACTCGCGCTCGTATTGGTCGTAACGCTGTGCCCGAGCGCGCTCGCCCAGCGCGTCCCCGACTGCTTCGGCAAGCGTCCGACGATCGTCGGCACGCCTGGTGACGACGTCATCAAGGGCACGCGCAAGGCCGACGTCATCTACTCGGACGGAGGCGACGACGTCATCGAGGCGGGCCGCGGCGACGACCGCGTGTGCCCGGGCTCCGGCGAAGACACGGTCCTCGGCCAGTTGGGCGACGACAGGCTCGACGCAGGAAGCAGCTCTCGGCCCACGGTGCTCGCAGGTGGATGGGGTG
>DATBND010000393.1:0-1680 GCA_036554505.1 Actinomycetota bacterium
TTCCGCTCCCTGGAAACGCACGACAGTCACACCTTCGACAACGCCTATTAGTCGATCCCCGGCTGGCTTCGAAAAGGCTACCGAGCGGTAGCTAGCGCGCCGGTAGGGTCGTTCGTATGGCTTTCGTCGATGAGGCGCGGATCAACGTCGCGGCGGGCAACGGCGGCAACGGCGCGGTCGCGTGGCACCGCGAGCCGTACAAGCCGAAGGGCGGGCCGGATGGCGGCAACGGTGGGCGCGGCGGCGACGTGATCATCCGGGCCGACACGTCGGTCGGGACTCTGCTCGACCTCCGCGATCACCCTCACGTCAAGGCCGGCGCCGGAGGCCACGGGCGGGGCGACAGGCGCAACGGAGCAGACGGCAAGGACCGCGTCGTGCTCGTGCCTCCGGGTACGGTCCTATACGACGAGCACAGCGTGTTGCTCGCGGACCTCGCGGCCCCGGGAGACGAGATGGTCGCCGCGCGCGGGGGCCGGGGTGGATTCGGCAACGCGCACTTCGCGACCGCGACCCGGCGCGCGCCGGCGTTCTCCGAGAAGGGTGAGCCCGGCGAGAGCTCGTGGTTGCGATTGGAGCTTCGCCTCCTGGCCGATGTCGGGCTCGTCGGGTTCCCGAACGCCGGTAAATCCACGTTGATCGCTCGCATCTCCGCCGCGCGCCCCAAGATCGCCGACTATCCGTTCACCACGCTCGCCCCGAACCTCGGCGTGGTGAAGAGCGGCGACGACTCCTTCGTCGTCGCCGACATCCCCGGGCTCGTTCCCGGCGCACACGAGGGCAAGGGGTTGGGGGACCGTTTCCTTCGCCACGTGCGACGTGCGGCCGTGCTGGTGTTCTTCGTCGACCTCGCCGCACAGGACCGCGACCCCGCGCGCGACGTCGACGCGCTTCGAGCCGAGCTGAAGGCCTTCGACCCGGAGCTCGCCGCCCGACCCTCGGTCGTGATCGCGACGAAGGTCGACGTGGCGCGCGACGTCCTCGGCGACCTGCCGGACGATCTCGGGGCGCTCCCGATCTCGGCGGTCACGGGCGAGGGGATCGACGAGCTCTTACGCGTTCTCTCCGAGCGCGTGAGACGAGCGCGGGCAGACGCACCCGAGCCGATCGGCTACGTCCGCCACGTCGTCCGGGACGAGCCCACCAGGATCGAGCGCGAGAACGGCGCGTGGCGCGTTACCGGTCGAGGCCCCGAGCGCGCCGTGATCACGACCGACATCGACAACGAGGAGGCGGTGGCGCGTCTCCAGCGACGGCTGGTGCAGATGGGCGTCGAGAAGATGCTCGAGCAGGCCGGCGCGAAAGAGGGGGACGAGGTGCGCATCGGGGAGGTCGCGTTCGACTTCCAGCCCGAGAAGAAGGAGACCGGTGGCGAGACCAGGGCTTGAGCCGGGGGATCGCCTCGTCGTGAAGGTAGGCACCGCGTCGCTCGTCGGGCCCGCGGGGCGGCCGGATGCGCACAAGCTCGAGTCCGTGTGCGCGGGCCTCGCCGCTGCCCGGACCGCAGGCGTCGACGTGATCTTCGTGTCGTCCGGCGCGATCGCCGCCGGTCTCGCGCCGCTCGGACTGGACGGCAAGCCGTCGGACATCCCGTCGCTCCAGGCGGCCGCCGCGGTGGGGCAAGGACATTTGCTCGGGGAGTACACGCGATTGCTCGCCGAGAAGGACATCCTCGCCGCG
>DATBND010000401.1:0-2127 GCA_036554505.1 Actinomycetota bacterium
CGGCGTCGACACGACCAACTCGCTTGGTCGCTGGGGCGTCAAGACGGGCCGCAGGCGTGGCACCTACTACGCCCGCATCGCAGCCTCGTCTGCAACCGACGCCCAGACCGGCGGTCAGCTCAACTGTCTGCCCGACCAGTCCAACGACGTCCGCAGGCGATAGCTTCGGGCAAAGAAGTGACTCGCTGACCTAAGCGAGAGCACCACCAGTTGCACGGGACCGGCCCCTTCGGGGGCCGGTCCTTTTTTATGCCGGGGAGCTCGTCTTGGATCGTGTCCTTGCATAGGCGCGGTACGGCGCCCACAATGCCAACTACCCCGGGCGGACGACAGTGAAGGGCAGTCCGCTGCCCGGGCGAGGGAGGCGAGACGGGCGCACAACTATCGCTGTGCAGCGGCGTTGGTCCTCGCAGGGAGGACGTCTAGAAGAGGGGGAGGGCGCTGTGAGGAAGAAGCTATCGAGCCTGTTGCTCGGGATGTGTCTCGTCGCGGGGATGCTCGTAACCGTCGCGGCTCCGGCCAGCGCTCAGAGGCCGTTCGGCGTCCAGCAGTTCATGCCGCAGGACCAGTTCGTCCACGGCAACTGCGGCGGCGGTCCGCCCCCCCCACCGAATTGCGAGCCGGACTCGTTGAGCGACAAGTTCGACGGCCTCGACTCACTCGCGCACCTCACGGTCGTCGCGACGCCCGAGACGACGCAGGTGACGTGGTACGCGTGCCCCCTCGGCACCGTTGTCACGACCCAGGCTGCGCTCTCGAGCTGCAGCGTCACGATCGGCACCGATACCACCGGGGTCGCTCCACCGATCGGCCCCGGCGCGTCGAGCCCGGCCGACGAGGCCTACGACGTGACGTGGGACATCCCCGGCTCGCTCGACCATCAGCGGCGTGACATCGCCGCCCTAGCGTGTATCAACACTGCGCAACAGGTGGAGGGCGCAAACGCGAACTGCCGCGTCGACGAGGAGAACGACATCTTCCTCGAAGACGCGCAGACCGGGGCCGCTGCGAATCAGACGACGTCGGCCGAGTTCGGCCCGTACCGCACGATGCAAGGTTGTATCGGCCTCGCGCCGGGCAGCACCTGCGACGCGGCGCGCAAGCCATTCCCGCACGGGAGCCCCGTCCCCAACGACGGCTTCGACTTCCAGGTGTTCACCTCGGACGATCTGACCGCGCTGGTCGCGATCGTCAACGAGGACGCCGACGCGACCACGGAGCCGGCCGGTGCCAACTCACTAAACGGGCCACCGTGCAACGTCGAGCAGACTTTCACGAACTTCAAGCGGTGGCTGTGCATCATGAACGACGCGAACATCCCGGACGACGCCGAGATGGCGATCAACCTCGTCGACGCGACCAACATGGGCACGAAGCCAGAGGGCAGCGGCGGCTATTGCAACTCGCAGAACAACCCCTCGAGTGCGCCGTCGGCACAGAACACCGTGCAGGGAGCGCACGACTTCTGCATCCTCGACGCGCACTACGTCGTGTCGAGCGTGCGCCAGCCCGCGCGCGTGCTCCAGAGCTTCGGGGCCAATCCGCCCAGCCCGGGCGCGAACGCGGGGTGCTTCCCGGGCGCGACCCCCGACACCGACGAGACCAGCGAGTTGGGGACCCAGGAAGACTTCATGATCTGCATGCTCGACCAATTCAACGACCCCTTCAGCGGCCAGTGGACCGAAGAGACCGCGGGGGCGGGCCAGATCGCGGATTGCGGTCCCTACACGGCTCACGACCACAACGGCGACGGAGTGATCGACGACTGTCACGGCGCGACGGGGGGAGCCCTCGGGACGTCAGCGAACATGACCGTCGCGAACCCGGTCGGGCCGGTCGGCGATCAAGTCATCACGTCGTGCTTCGATCCGCAGAACCAGGCGGTCAACCCGCCGCCGCCCAACCACGGTTGCGCGGACGCGCCCGCGAATCTGAAGGCCACCATCACCGTGCACTGGGGCACCACGGCCACCGAGGTGTTCCTTACCTACAACAACCCGGCGCCGTCCAACGCGTCGGACCCGTGCCGCACCGGCACGACGTTCAAGGCCAACGAGGTCGGAGACCACGACGACATCACGGTGTGCACGTTCGACTCGAGCGGCAACCGGGTCCCGACCGACACCT
>DATBND010000412.1:0-13708 GCA_036554505.1 Actinomycetota bacterium
TGCTGCGATCCTCGACCTACGGCACGGACCCACCGTGGTGGACCGTTCTCGTCCCGCTTGCGATTGCGACCCTCGTGCTGGTACCGATCGTCTGGGGCGCGACCGGACTGGCGTGGGCGGTGACGGACCTCGGCGGTACGAAGAGGGTCGAAGGTGAGGTCTTGAGGACGCGTGCGCGCGGTGGAGACAGGCAAGGTCAGAAGAGGTTCTATGTGGCGGTCTACGCGGGCCAAGGCGACACGATCGACGCGTTGCGGGTCTCGCCCAGGGAGTACCCCAACTTCCATCAGGGCCAGATCGTGACGCTCGAGGTGACGCCCCGCCTAGGCCACGTCCGCCTGCCGACCTAATCGGGAACGCGGGCGACCCTGCGCGACGCTCGTCTTTCCGGGAGCCGGAGCCGGGTGTACCGGAGTCTCGCTTCCCACATCTCGAACCAGTACATTGTTCTACGAGCGTCACGGGCGGAGGAGGTCAGCGATGAAGCGTGCGATTGTTGCGCGCACTCGTCAGAGTGCGTTGCTCGTTGTGGCGATTGTGATCCTCTATTGGACGGCACTCATATTGCAGGACATGTTCCCCGACCAAGGCCTTCTGATCTTGTCGGGCGCCACGTTCGCAACGGCGATGGCGTCATTTTTTGGATTCATGATGCTCAGCCGAGCCAGTCGTGACGAGACCGGGGTCTTTCAGGACGGAGACGTAAGGCTGGCCGTCGCGTGCTCGTTCGTAACCATCTACTTCGAGCTGTTTGCGCTCTTCCTCTTCTCGGAGACGGATCTCGGGGGGTTCGGTCGGACGTTGGCGGACAACCTTCTGACTCAGACTGCCCTGATCATCGGGTTCTACTTTGCCACGACGGGCGCCCTCGAGTACGCGAAGTTACGGCAAGGAAGGCCGGAGGCCGAAACCAAGACGACCGAGCAGTAGAGATCGAGCGCGTCGCTAGCCGACGAAGCCGAGGGCCGAGCGCGCCAGCGGTGTCATCTTCTCGGGCGACCACGGCGGGTACATGACCATCTCGGTCGTCACCTCGCCGATGCCCTCGATGTACTGGGTGACGTCGCGGATCTGCTCGTCGATCATCGGGCCGATCGGGCAACCCATGGTCGTGAGCGTGAACTCGACCCGCACGTCGTTGGAGTCCGAGACGTCGACCTCGTAGACGAGGCCCAGGTTGACGATGTCGATCCCCAGCTCGGGGTCGTTCACGGTCATCAGAGCCTGGGTGACCTGGTCTTTGATCTCTTCCTTGGTGGCCATCACACCTATGGTAACGGGGCCGCCGAAGAGGCTATTCCGTACCCTGCAAGAACGGTCAGAGCTCGAGCCCCAGCAGTCGCGCCGCGTTGTTCTTGAGCACGTCGTCGGTCTTGTCGCCGAGACCCATCTCGTCGAACTCCGACAGGATCCGGCCCGGATCGAGCATGGGATAGTCGCTGCCCCATACGAAGCGATCGGACAAGCGCCCGCGCGCGTCGCGCTTGACCTCGTCGGGGATGTACTTCGGCCTCCAGCCGGAGAGGTCGACCCACACGTTCGTCTTGTGCATGGCGCTGGCGAGCACCTCGAGATGCCACGGATAGCCGAAGTGGGCCATGACGACGGTCAACCCGGGATGGCGGGCGGCGACGGTATCCATCAGCATCGGGCGGCCGAAGTCGTATGCGATCCCGGAGCCCCCCGGCACCCCGGCACCGAGACCCGTCTGCCCGACGTGCACGACGATCGGCAGCGCGTGCTCCTCGCACTTGTCCCACAATGGATCGAAGTGAGGGTCGTCCGGATAGAACGCCTGGACCTGCGGATGGATCTTCAACCCGCGCATGCCGAGCTCGGTGATCGCTCGGTCGAGCTCCTCGACGGCGTCTGGCTTGTGCGGGTCGACCGACGCGAACCCGACGAACTGCTCGGGGAACTCCTTGCATATCTCGGCGACGCGATCGTTCGTCAACGGAGGCAGGCCCGTAGCGGTCTCGGCATCCCACGCCAGCAGGACGCCCAGGAGGTCCCACTCCTTGTACTCCGCGGCCATCTCCTCGGCGGTGCGAACGCGCACCTCGCTTCGGAAATAGCGCGCAGTCGCCTCGAGCATCGGCCCGATCGACCCTTCGAGCCATTCGGCGGTGGATGCATGAACGTGGAAATCGATAGCGCGCGGCAAGTCGGCCCCCTTAGAGGAAGAAGAACGAAACGGCGAGAATGGCGTACGTGGCGAGGAGCTGCGCGCCTTCGAACCAGTTAGAGCGTCCGTCGAGCGCGATGAAGCTGACGATCGCCGCCGACACGCCGACGGCCGCTATCTCGGGGGCCGTGAAAACGAAGTCCATCGGCTCCCCGACGAGCAAGGAGATGAACACCAACACCGGAGCGACGAAAACGGCGATCTGAGTCGAGGAGCCGATGGCGATCTCGATGGCGATCTCCATCTTGTTCTTCATGGCCATGACGACGGCCGACGAGTGCTCCGCCGCGTTTCCGATGATCGGCACGACGATCAGGCCCACGAACAACCGGGACATCCCCAGGGCTTCGACGGTCGGCTCGAGCGCACCGACGAGGACCTCGCTCATGTACGCCACCAATACGGTGGCCCCGATCAGCAAGCCCATGGCGAAGCCGAACGACCAGCGCGGTTCCTCTTCCGCCATCACGGGGCGGAACAGCGACTTGTGCGTGCGGAACGAGAACACCATGCCGAGCCCGTATACGAGCATCAAGACGATAGCGACCCCGATCGACACCGCTTCGGTGTGGGCCCCGGTGGCGCGCGGCGACAGCGCGAACAGCGCCGGCATCAGCAACCCGACGACCGCGATCACGAGCGTCCCGACGTAGAGGCTCACCGCCGGCTGCGAGAAGGTCTGCTCGCTGCGCTTCCACCCGCCGAGGAGGAACGCGAGGCCGAGCACGAGCAGCACGTTGCCGATGATCGAGCCGGTCAGCGACGCTTTCACGATCTCGAGCTCGCCCTCGAGAATGAGGAAGAACGCGACGATCAGCTCCGTGAGGTTCCCGAACGTCGCGTTCAAGATGCCTCCGACACGCGGCCCGGACCGCAACGCGAGGTCCTCGGTCGCGTGACCGATCTGACCGGCAAGAGGAAGGATCGCGATCGCGGCACAGGCGAAGATCGCCACCGGATCGGCGTGCGTCACCTCGAGAAAGATCGCCACGGGGACGAACACGAGGAGCCATTCGAGCCTGGGCTTCGGCATGGGGCGAGAGACTACAGGGGGACCTCGTCGAGCCGGGCACGCAAAGCGGCCGTAGCGGCCACGGGATCGCGCGCCTCGGCGATCGCTCGCACCACGACGACGCGACGGGCCCCCGCCTCCATCACCTCCGGCAAGTTCGACGCGTCGATTCCGCCGATGGCGAACCACGGCACGGCGACGCGTTGTGCGGCGTAGCTGACGAGGTCTATCCCCGCCGCCGGCCGGCCCGGCTTGGTCGGTGTGACGAAGACCGGGCCCACCGCGATGTAGTCGGGACGCGTATCGCCGGCCCCGACCGCGTCGATCTCTTCGCGAGCATGCGTCGACAGCCCGACGATGCCACGGGGGACGAGCCGGCGTGCGGCCTCGACGGGGACGTCCCTCTGCCCGACGTGCACGCCTGCGTCCAGAAGCACTGCGAGGTCGGGACGGTCGTTGACGACGAAGGGGATGCGCGCGCGACCGCACGCCTCCGCAAGCTCGGCTCCGGCACGGAGGACGTCCCCCGCCTCCATCTCCTTCTCGCGCAGCTGCAGGACGTCCACGCCGGCGGCTGCGAGCTCGCCGACCATCGACGCGACCGATCGGGTCCCGATGCGCGCGGGCGCGACGAGGTAGAGGCGGGCCGACTCGACGGTCTTGTCGGTCACAAGGCGAGCGCGGTCGGGTCGCCACCCTGCGCCGGATCGTCGGGCTCGTCGCCGGCCTCACGCTCGTACACCTTCATTCGGGCCGACACGCGACGAAGGACCGACGGCGTTCGCAGGAGCGCGATGGCGACGATGAACGACGGCAGCGAGTCGATCACGACCTCGTACCAGCGCTTGTCCAGCAAGCTGGCGGTCGCGACCCACGCGGCGACCAGCGCGATCACGATCACGGCAAGGATGCGTGGGGCGCGGTGCCGTCCGGCGGATTCGTAGCGCTCGCGCATCTTGCGAAGCGATTCGCGCCCGCGCGCCCGGCGCAGGCGCCACCACAGCTCGCGCGCCGGATAGATGCGAGCGAAGAGCTCGAGGAAGCCGAGCGCCGCGAGAGCCATGAGCGAAGCGATGATCGAAGTGGTCACGCGGCCAGGTTAGCGAGGCTCGCTCCATGACGACGACGCGACAAAGGGGCCCGCACAGGGGCCCCTTGTCTAGTGGTGCGATCCCTCAGCGTTCTATGCAGGGCTCCGTCGTGACTATGAGCGGTGGGCTCGTGACGGGTTGGCCGTTGGGGCCGAAGCCTCCGACGGGCGTGACGACCGTCGTCCAGATGCCGGGGAGGCACCGCTCGGGATGAGTAGGGCCGGTCACGTTCGGGCCGTAGTTCACACACGACGTGCCGATCGTGACGCCGTTGTAGGCGAGGCATACGACCGTTCCCAGAATCGCCGGCGGCCGGCAACCGACCGATCCGCCGTAACCGGTCACCTGGAACGCTGCCAGGGTGGGGCGCTGAGCGACCAGGCGGCACGCCAGGATGTCGTCGACGGGATCGGCCGCCGCCGGATTGGTCGTCGCCAGGTTCCCGACGACGACAAGGGTCGCGACGAGCGCGGCGAAACGAGACTTGCGATTATGCAAGAGAGTCATCCCCTTTCTGAATTCGTCCGCTGACGCTCTAGAGGTTCAAGGGACCGTCGCGCATTCCTGCTTTGCGAGGGCCCTCAGAGCGTGACGCGCGGCAAGGGCCCGGTGTCGTCCTCGTCGTAGTACGGGCCGGTCCCCCCCTCGTCTATGGCCGGGAGGCCCGCGGTCACAAGCGACGTGATCGTCCGGTAGAAGTGGTCGGGGTGCGGGATGTGGTCGATCGAGCTGAGCCCTTGGTCCTGTCCAGCGGACTCCACCGTCACCTCGCCGAAGCCGAGGAGCCGCCCGGCGATCGTCCGCTTGTAGGTCATGTCGGTGACCCGCCCGACCGGCATGGACGCGACCGTGCGTGTGAGGACGCCGGAGATCTCGAAGATGCGTTGGTCGGTGACGACGATCCGATCGGCCCACCACTCCCACACGCGCCATAGCGCGCGCAGGATGAAGAACAAGACGACGAGGCCCGCGCCGGTGTCGATGACGTCGTGAGTGCTTCCCGGCGTGAGCACGATCCCGACGAAAATGCCGGCGACGACGGCGACGAACGCGCCGAGCACCGGCCGCACGAGAACGGCCGGATGACGGCGGACCTCGAGCACGACCTGCTCGTCATGAGCTAGATAGCGGAGCAGCGCGTCCATCCAGTCAGCCCTTAGGAGAGTGGCGCCTCAGGCCAGCGAACGCAGGAACTTGGAGAGCGCCTGGGCCGCGGTGGAGAGCCAATCGCCCGCGCTCTCGCCGGTGGACTTGACGAGCCGGGCCGCGTCGGTCGGCGCGGAGATGATGAAGAAGACCGCGAAGGCAAGGCACAGAAACCACAAAAACCTCTTTAGGCTCATCAGCAACACATGATAGGGGCCTGAACGGCGTTTGTCAGGAAATCCGCCTCCCAGGATTTGGAGACAAGGAGACGCTCAGGGGCCTAGTGGTGGACCTCGCTCCACCATTCGAGCCACAGCCGCCGGGACGTGACGAGGTGCTCGCGCTCGCGCGAGAAGACCTCGAGCGTGACCGTCCCGTCCCACCCCGCCTTCTGCAGCCAGCGCGCCGCGGCCTTCCAATCGATGACGCCGGCTCCCAGCGGCAGATGAAGATCGTCGGTGCCGCCCCGGTTGTCCGAGATGTGGACGTGGGCGAGCCGGTCGGCGAACGCGTCGAGCAGCGCCGGCGTCCGGTTGCGCTCGCCGATGCCGAGTCGCAGGTTCGCGTGACCGATGTCGAGGTGAAAGCGCGCGTCCGGAGCCGCGTCGAAGATCGGCTGGAAGTCCTCGGGGCGGGTGAACGTCCGGTCGATGTTCTCGACCATGATCGTTATGCCCCGCTGGGACGCGTCCTCGACGAGCTCTCCGATGACCTCGGCGTTGCGTGCGCGCACGCGGTCGGGCGACTGCAGCGGCACACGTGGGTCGGGATGCACGTTGACGAGCTCGACCCCCGCGTCGGCGAAGGTGTCGAGCCCCCGTCGATAGAGGTCGCGCGCGACGGCCCGCAGCTCTGGGAACGGCGACGCGAGCGGGAGGTAATAGGCGGTGTGGCCCAGCGCGAACAGGCCGAGGTCGCCGAGAAGGCGCCCCACCTCTTTGCCGTCGGGAGCCCACGCCGCGGGCGGCTCGAGCGTGAGGTCCACGAAGTCGAATCCGTCGTCCGCGATGCGATGGATCTCTTTGAGGACCGATCGGCCGGGAAAGTTCATCGCGCCTACGTACACCGGTGCTCCTTCTCAGAGAGGATCCGCGGGCGAAACTACACGCCTAAGCAGCCCCCGCCGCTCCGGCTTGGATTGTTTATCCTGCAGTTGGATGCCATCTGCCAGGGACGATCGACGATCGCAGACGCCTCGACGGGCCGCATTCTTCGACCTCGACCGCACGCTGATCCCGGGGTCGAGCCTCTTCCTGCTCGCGCGCGGCCTCTACGAACGGGACCTGTTCCGTGTGCGGGACCTGGTCCGGTTCGGGTGGGGTCAGATGATGTTCCGCCTGCGCGGGGAGCAACGCCGGGGCATGGACATGTCGCGTCAGTCGACGCTCGATTTCGTGGCGGGTCGCAGTCAGGAAGAGCTGATGTCGTGGGGCCGGCAGATCGTCGAGGAACGCATCCTCCCGCTCGTGTACCAGGACATCGTCGGGGTCATCCACGGTCATCGGGACCGGGGCGAGGTCACCTATCTCGTAACCGCCGCGCCGATCGAGCTCGCGCGCACGATCGCTGAGGAGCTCGGGATGACCGGGGCCGTCGCTACCGTGTCCGAGGTCGACGAGCACGGTTTCTACACGGGACGGCTCAGCGGCCCGGTCGTCCACGGAACCGAGAAGGCCAAGGCCGTCGCGGAGATGGCATCCGAGATCGGAGTCGAGCTCGGCGAGTGCGCCGCGTACTCCGATTCGATCAACGACCTACCGTTGCTCGAGTCCGTCGGCTATCCGCACGCGGTCAATCCCGAGCACGAGCTTCGTCGCATCGCGACCGCGCGCGGGTGGCCCATCCACGAGCTGCGCACCAGGCGCCGCCTCTTGTTGGTCGGGGTCCCCGCGGGCCTCGGCGGCATGGCGTTGTTCGGCGGGGGCATCTTGACGGGCATGGCGATCCAGCGCCGGCGTCAGGAGATCAATCTCAGAAAGGTCGTTCGCAAGGTGCGCAAGCGCTTGCGCGTGTCGTGACCTCGCAGAGACGCTAGAGAAGCGGGCGTACCTCTTCGACGAAACGCTGCGCGGTCTCCACGATCAACGCGGCGGGGCCGAACACCGCCAGGTCGACCATCGTGACGCCCAGGTCCTGAAGCTGCTTCAGCGACGCGGCGATCGCGTCGGGCGGCCCGGTGAGAGGGAGCTTCTCGTTGGGGTGGTCGGAGAACCACAGGGCGCTCTGGTACACGAGGTCGAAATCGTCTTGGTCACGACCGTGAGCGTCGAGGCGCCCGCGCAGGTAGTCGACACGGCTCGTCGCGCCTGCGATCCCTCTCCCCTGCCCGCGCGTCGTGGCGATCGCCCATCCGTCGCCGATGCGCGCCGCCCTATCGAGCGCGCGATCGACGTGACCTCCGATCACTATCGGGATCGGGGCCGTGGGGGCCGGAAGGAATCCCGCCTCGGTCCACGAGTAGAACTCTCCCTCGAACGAGCTAGGTGAGCCTGACCAGATCGTGCGCAACGCCGCGACGTACTCCTCGAGACGCGCGCCGCGCCGTTCGTAACCGACCCCTACGGCGTCGAACTCCTCTTTCATCCAGCCGGCTCCGGCCCCCAGCACCATCCGGCCAGGGGCGAAGTTCTCGATCGACGCGAGCATCTTTCCCAAGACGACCGGGTTTCTGTACGCGGGGATGAGCACGCCGGTGCAAAGCTTCACCCGCGAGGTCGCGCCGGCGAGGACGCCGAACAACGCCACGGGATCGAAGAACGGATCGTCGGGAGACATCGGGTAGCCGCCGTCGCCTGAGTAGGGATACTTCGACTCGATCCCCACCGGCGTGAAGAGGTGGTCGAACAGCCACACGGCGTCGAACCCGAGCCGCTCCACGGCGAGCGCGGTCTCGAGGATCGAGGACGCGCCCGCGCCGGCGCCTGCGCTCGGAAGTTGGACGCCGAATTCCATCAGGTCACCTTAAGGCGAAGTGCGTGGGACGCGCCGGGAGAGCGAGCAGGGCTACGTGGGCGCTTCGGTATCGGCGGGCGCCGCCGGATAGAGCACGTCCTCGCGGCTGTAGTGCCCTATGACGTCGAACCAGCGCTTCGCCTGCATCGTGCGGCCGAGATCGACGTCGGCGACGACGACGCCTTCTTCGTCGTAGAGAGGGCCCGCGATGGCGCGGCCGTTTAGCGGCTCGAAGATCGCCGCGCCCCCTCGACCGAACACCTCGTCATCGGGGAGCTCGATCGGGAAGTCCGTGGGGAAGGCCGAGCGCGGGATGTACTGCGGCACCGACACGACGAACGCTCCCGATTCGATCGCAATGTGTTGCATCGACGCCTGCCACCCGGGCGAGTCGTCCGCAGTAGGAGCGACCCAGATCTGAACGCCCTGCCGGTACAGCTCGTAGCGCGCGAGCGGCATCCGGTTCTCCCAACAGATCAACCCGCCGACCTTTCCGATCGGGGTGTCGACGACCGTCAGGTCCTGACCCGAGCCGATCCCGTGGAAAAGGCGCTCGTGCATGGTGGGCATCAGCTTGCGGTGCTTGGCGAGCATGCCCTCGGGGCCGAGCAGGACCATGGTGTTGTAGAGGCTGCCCGGGCGCTCCGACTCGCGTTCGTTCAGGCCCATGACGCAATAGACGTCGTGCTCCGCGCACGCGGCGACGAGCTTGTCGATGTGGGGGCCGGGGACGTCGATGGAGCCGTCCCACAAGCGCGTCCACATCTCGTCGAAGCCGTCGAAGCGCGCCGCGCGGTAGCCCCACGCGCCCGACGGATACAGCGACACGAAAGTCTCGGGGAACACGGCGAGCCGCGCCCGGTCGCCGGCCGCCTCGCCGAGAAGACGGATGGCCTTCGTGATCGTCGCCTCGGCATCGAGGATCACCGGAGTGGCCTGGATGGCTGCGACTCTGACGCTGTCGGGCATGACGCGACAGTCGCACGCGTGCGCCGGAGAGGTCAACCGGCACCATGCCCAGACTCAGTCGAGGTTCGAGAGCCGCGACGGGACTAAGGGCCCGGTCAGCGCTACTCCTCCACCCTCGGCGTCACCTGTGACACCGCGGTCGGCGAGCCGGGAAGGCCACCGGACTTCGATCGGTACTCGGGCACACCGACACACGTGAACAGAAGCGCGTCGAGCGGCTCGCCCAGCAGTGAATGGATCTCACTGTCGGCGAACGTCATGCCCGACGCGCTCGCGCCGAGCGCGTAAGCCGCCAGGTGGAGCCGGCCCATCCCGAGCCCCGCGGCCAGATGGGCGTCGCGGTACTGGTGGTCGTCGAGCTCGGCGACATCGGCGGCTGCGATGACGACGAACGACGCGTCCGCCGCGAGGCCCTGCTTCAGAGCTACTCGATAGAGCTCGTCACGCATGTCTCCGGCGCGGGTCGCGACGGACAGATCGGGCCAGCGATACAGACCCGCGGAGATCCCGTCGACCGCGTGCACGACGACGCGGTGCGGCAAGGCGATGCCGCGCAGCGCGACGCGCATCGATGCGATCAGTGCGTCGCGGGGCAGGCTGCGACTGCGATCCATCCGTCGTTGCGATCCCCGCGCCAGGACGACGGCTTCCACGGGATCCGAGCGGTGGGCCGGCACGTCGACTGGCTCGCCGCGCTCCCACGGGAGGCCCAGTGCGTCGCTCTCGCCCGCTCGCTGAGCGGCGGTGACGAGAGGGAGCTCGAGCGGGTCTGCGTCGACTGCTCCGGTGGCGGCGTCCCCTCCCGCGTCCAGTGCCGGCGCGCCGTGTCCCAGCGCGACGACCGCGACGGGCCACTCATGCACCATGTCGGCGCCGGCCAGCGCTCCGACCGTCGCGTCGGGCAGGCGCGTGTGCAGTCGCGCGGCAAGCCCTGCGGACTCGGCCGCCACGAGGAGCTGGCTCAGCATCGTGCCGGCATCCCAGTAGACGTGGCGGTAGCCGCGCTCGCGGTACCGCCATCCCGTTCGCCACGGCACACCGGTCACGACAACGGCCGGCGCCTCGCCGCGCGGCGGGGGGCCCACTTGCACCAGCGCATGATGGAGCGGGTCGTACCAATGCACACCTGCCGGCATCGGCGTCCCCCGAGGAACGGCGACGTAGACCTCGAGGGGAAAGCGCCCTCCCGCAGATCCCGCTGCACGAAAGGGATGGGTGCCATAGGCGCGTTCGGAGGTTCTGACGACGCCCGCGCACAGGTGGAGGAGCCGCGCGAGGTGCGGCACGTCGAGCCGCGTGCCGTCGGTATGGATCCCCGCGAGCACGTCGATCGCGGGACGCGCGCTGCGCGGCAGGTCGCGCGGGAGCTCGACGCGCGGCAACGACTCCGGATAGCGCTTGAAGAACCACGGGAGCCGTGACATGTCGTTGGTCTCGAGGTCGTGCACGATGCGCGGGTCGTCTGCCGGCGCGGTCCACTCCTTATCCGGCTCGTAGGACGTCAGCCGGTGAAGGGCTCGAGTCGCTGTCTCCACGAGCCGCCTACCGCGCGAGCCGCTCGACGAGCGCGCGCCGGTCGGCGTCGAACGCTTCCCCCGAGCCGGCGCGGGCGTTGGCTGCGGCATGCTCGGGCTTCGAGGTCGCGGGTATCACGCACGTGACGCGAGGGTCGGCGAAGCACCACTTCAGCAGCGCCTCGGCCCAGCTCTCCACCGCGAGCGAGCCGAGGTCGGGCGAGCGTCTGATCAAGGAGCCACCCGAGCCCAGCGGTCGCATCACGATCACGCCCAGACCGAGCTCCTCGGCCAGCGGAAGGATCCGTCGTTCGACCTCCCGCTCGTCCGGGTTGTACGGGATCTGTATGCAGTCGAGTCGTCCGGTGCGCATGACCCTCTCGAGCTCGTCGAAGGCGGACGGTGAGTAATGAGTCGCGCCCAGCCACTTGATGCGACCCGCATCGCGCTCCCGCTCCATCCACTCGAGATGGTCGGTCCACGCGACGAGGTTGTGGACCTGTTCGATCTCGACGACCCCGCGATAAAACCCCAGCTGCGCGTCGAATTGCGCACGGCCCTCGTCGACCGACCGCGTCCAGATCTTCGTCGCCACGAACATGTCCCGGCGGACGTCGGCGATCGCGGTCCCGAGGACCCGCTCGGCTCGGCCGTACATCGGCGAGCTGTCCACGAGCCGCGTGCCGCCTTCGTACATGGTGTCCACGACTGCGCGCGCCGCCGGGATATTCGAGTCGGAGACGTCGAAGACGCTCCATGTGCCGAGCCCGACGACGGGCACGGCGGGACCGTCGGCTCCCAACGGGCGAGACTCCATAGCCCGGGAGGCTAGCTCCCGGCATCGCCGCGGCGCGCGTCGGTCAGCCGCGTTGGCCGGTCACCTCGCGGGGGCGGGTCTCCCAGGCACGGCCGATCTGACGCATGAGCGCGGGGTAGACGACGAAATGCCGGAAGGGCTCGATGAGCTTCATGTACAACGCTCCGAGCGTGCCGCGAGGCTTCACGTAGATGGCCAGGTGCGCCCGGTAGCGGCCCGCGCCTTGGTCGACCCAACCAAAGTGCAGGACACCGTGGACCGTCTGGTTCGAGATCTCACCGGCCCACTCGCGATCGGTGCGATACAGAGGCGCGAACCCGCCGGCGGCCCGCTTGAGCTCCTCCCCGACCGCGAGCGCGTCCGCGCTGTGCCGGAGGTGATCGGGAAGACGATCGTGCAAGGTCGTCTCGCTGCAGCCGGGGATCGGTCGTTTCTTGGCGTCGTCCCAGCCGAGCAGCTCTCCGACGCGCAGCCGTACCCAGAACAGAGCGCGTGCGGGCGTCGACTCCACGGCGGTCGGGTCGAAGGACAGCATCCCTTCGAGAAACGTCGTGAACTCGTCGGCCTCCCCCGTGACCGGGAGCTCCCAGACATCCAGTAGCTCGAAGTCCGATGCGATCTCCGCGATCATCCACGACTGCGAGTAATGCGCCGACTTGGGGAGCTTCACGCTTCCATTCTCTCGCAGCGCGGGATCAAGTGGAGGCCCACCAACACAGGACCGCGACCACGACGAAGAGAACCGGCACGGGCAAACGCACAAGCTGCCGGAGCTTCCTGACACGCCGGATCGCGGACCACGATGCCACCGCGGCCGCGCCGAGCCACATGGCGCCGACCCAGCGGAGCACCACCGTGCTCGGGTCTGCATCCGCCCACGCCAGCGTCATGAGGAGGCCGGCAAGGCCGAGCACGAAGACCGTGATGATGTGCCAGGTCGCGCGGATCATCGCGTCGGTCATCGCCTTCGGGCCGAAAGGCGTTTTCGGGAGATCGTCCTCCCTCAGGCCCGGCAGGACCCAGACGATGCCCAGCGTTGCGTGGCCCAGTGCGAGAGCCACGCACAGCAGCCCTGCAATCCCCACGACCGTGTCCATCTTTCGCTCCTTCGTCCGGTGGTTCTTATCGCAAGGTCGTCATCTTGCCGGCGGCGCGTTAGATCGCGACCCGCCACACGTGATCCGTCGTGAAGTCAGAGAGCCAGAGAGACCCGAAGCCGATCTCGACTCCGCCGGCGCCCCGCGGCTCGTCGACGCGCTCGACGATCTCGTTCGTCGACGGGTCGATCTTCACCAGCACGGTTCGCCCCGTGCGCGCCCAGACGAAGCCTTCGCCGACCGCGATGTTGCTTGCGGTCCCGGCGATCTCGTCGATACGTATCCGTGCCGTAATCGCGTTAGTGGCAGTGTCGATGCGGGTGACCGAGCCGTCGCCGAAGGGATGCTCCCCCCACGTCCCGCTTAGCACCCAGAGCGCGTCCTTCCCTGCCGCCATGAACGCGGGCTGGGCCAGGCCCTTCACCTCGGCAATCACCTCTCCCGAACGTGGGTCCACACGGAGGACGCGATCGTCCTCGGGAGCGAGCACCCAGATCGATCCGTCCGCAAAGGTCGGCTCGCCCACGGGATAGCCGAGCGGGAACGTCGCCGCCACCTCGTCGGTGCGCGGGTCGATTCGCGCAAGGACGTCGAACGATCCAGCCTTTCCTTCCGTGATCGTCCACACGGCCGCCGCGCCGGTGGTGATGCCCCCGAACGGTCCCTCCCCCGAGAACGACTGGAACACGGGGATTTCGATGACCGCTTCGACCTTCTCGGTGCGCGCGTCGATCCGGTAGATCGCGTTGTCGGTGCAGCTCGGGGACCAGACGGCACCGAAGCCCGCGGCCAGGCCAGTGCACGGGTGGCCTCCCACCTCGACGGTCGCCGCCACCTGGTTGCTCGCGGGGTCGATCCGTGCGACCTCGCCCGCCTCGTCGACCGCGACCCACACCGACCCATATGCGACGGACGTCCAGTCGGG
>DATBND010000022.1:0-2798 GCA_036554505.1 Actinomycetota bacterium
GACGATCCCGAGAAGCTCGGAACGAGCAACACTCCGTACGGGCCGAACCTCTCGGGCACCGTCTGCAAGCCCGACGGGACCGTCCAGAACTCGAGCGACCGCTTCCCGCGCGACGGCGTGACCGTCAGCACCCGCAGCTACCGCTTCTACGCAAGCGGCCGGTGGATGGTGCGCGAGATGCGCGTAGCCAAGCCGGGCCAGGCCGACCTGCCGATCGAGCAGATCCAGTACGGCGAGGACATCATCGACCGGTGGAAGGGCCGCGCGTTCCAGCAGAACCCGGACTCCGAGGTCTCGCTCGTCGGCTTCGAGGACGAGCAGGTGAACTGGGAGGCCAACTCGACGCTCCTCGGCGAGCGCATGGGCCCGGTCCGTGCGATCCGCGAGACGTGGGGCGCGGACTCCGGCACGAACGTGACGAAGACCGAGTACTTCTATCGGGACAACGTCGTCTACCGCTACCGCCTGCGCGTGCACCCGATCCCGCCGGACGGCCTGTACACCTCGTGGGACTACAACCACGACGTCGCGGCGAAGTACTTCAACGAGAACTCGATAGCGACCTCGCCCGACGGCGTCGACGTCGACGGTCGTGACGACGAGGAGCAGCTCAACGCCGTGACGCAGGTCGATCGCGTGGGCAACCAGGATGCGTTCTTCGACGTGACCGACCCGACACTCTCGAAGCCGCTCGCCATCTACAACTGGGAGCAGGTTTCGGCTACCGCGGACAACGGGTCGCTCGTCTACATGCTGCAGCTGAACGACGTGCGCTCGCTCGAGAACCCGCTCGTCGTCCCCTACTACCGAGACGACGCGTGCTTCGACGACGGCACGGGCGACAACCCGAGCCCCCGGCCGTGGCCCGGCGAGCCCAGCGACGACTCCCGCGTCTACCCCGACGGCCGCCCGTGCTACACGGAGGCGCCAGAGGGCTACACCGGCCCGTACCGCCAGGGTTGCTTCGCCTGCCACGGCGTCCACTTCTTCTTCACGAACGACACCGACAACGCGACCGCGCCGAAGCCGACCACCGAGCTCGACGGTCAGCAGTTCCAGTGGGCGGTCCCGACGTCGGCGCCCGCGAACGTCGGCGACGCCTACGCCAACACCGCGAAGGTGCCCTTGCTGCGATCTGTGACTCGTCAGAAGGGCGCGCCGAAGTAACCAGGATCGACACGAATACAGGTTTCCGGGGTGCTGTTCCGGGGGGACCCCGGAATTGAAGAGGGACGAGTCACGGCCGTGACTCGTCCCTCTCTTAGCACGCTAGCAACTGTCGCATTGCGGCAGCTGTAGAGCCGGTCTTCTCCTGGATCATCTCCCGCCGAGCGAGCGGACGGAATACGTAAGGCAGGAAGGAACCCGAGCACGCGCCGCGGTCCTGCAAAGGGCCGTAGGCTGGCCCCTACTCACCAGATCTCTCAAGAGGAGCCAGCCAAATGCCTGAAGCCGTGATCGTCGCCGCCTCGAGGACCCCGATCGGCCGCGCCAAGAAGGGGACCCTCGCCGACGTCAGGCCGGACGACCTCATGGCGTTCGCGATCAAGGACGTTCTCTCCAAGGTGCCGGACGTGAGCCCGGGAGAGATCGTCGACGTCATGATCGGCTGCGGCTTCCCCGAGCAGAAACAAGGCATGAACCTCGGCCGCCGCGCCGCTCTCCTCTCCGGCCTTCCCGACCACGTGCCCGGCACGACCGTCAACCGCTTCTGCGCCTCGAGCCTCCAGACCATCCGCATGGCTTTCCACGCCATCAAGGCGGGCGAGGGCGATGCGTTCATCGCCGGCGGCGTGGAGTCGATCTCCCAGGTCGACGGCTATCCGAAGGACATGGACGAGCTCCACCCCAAGCTCTTCGGCGACGACGCCGAGATCGCGAACGTGTACATCCCGATGGGCATGACGGCCGAGAACGTCGCCGAGCAGTTCGACGTGTCGCGCGACGACATGGACCGCTTCGCGCAGCAATCGCAGGAGCGCGCGGTGGCGGCGCAGGAATCCGGGTTCTTCGACCGCGAGCTCACGCCGTACACGAAGGACGACGGCACCGTGGTCCAGAAGGACGACGGGCCGCGCGCGAGCTCGACGCTAGAAAAGCTCCAGCAGCTGCCGCCGGCCTTCAAGCCCGACGGCGGCAAGGTGACGGCCGGCAACTCGTGCCCGCTGAACGACGGCGCGGCCGCGGTGCTGGTGATGAGCGAGGAGCGCGCCGGCCAGCTCGGTCTGAAGCCGCGCGCGCGGATCATCGCGTCGTCGGTCTCCGGCGTCGCCCCCGAGATCATGGGCGTCGGCCCGATCGAGGCGATCCGTAAGGTGCTCAAGCAGGCCGGGATGTCGATCGACGACGTCGAGACCGTCGAGCTGAACGAGGCATTCGCGGCGCAAGTCCTGCCCGTCTGCCGGGAGGTCGGGATCGATCCGTTCTCCGACAAGCTCAACCCCAACGGAGGCGCGATCGCGCTCGGCCATCCCTACGGGATGACCGGCGCCCGGATCATGAACACGCTGCTCAACGACCTCGAGACGCGCGACCAGACGATCGGGCTCGAGACCATGTGCGTCGGCGGGGGCCAGGGCATGGCCATGATCGTGGAGCGTCTGAGCTAGCGACTGCCTCGCTTTCCGAACGACCTTTGGACCTGCGGAGGCGCTGAGCGTCGGCGGCCTCAAGTAATCCACGCAACACCTCAGCGAGCGGTGGATCTTCAAGTCCACCGGTCGAGAGGAGGGTGCGTGGCACGGCACTGGCGAAGAATCACTCCCGAGAAGCGCCGGGAGATCATCAGGCTCGCCGCG
>DATBND010000071.1:0-8803 GCA_036554505.1 Actinomycetota bacterium
TGTCCAGACGCAAGCGACGATTCCTCGTTCGCCGCATCGTCGCGCTCGCAGTAGTGGTAGCGATCGCCGGTGGTGGTTACTGGCTGGCTACTGCAGCGAACGACGACGCACCGGGACGCGACGGCCCCCTGCAACCTGCAGAAGACGACCGGACGTTCGCGTCCGACGACCCGGTCGAGCGCGGGTGCGCGTTGCCTAAAGCCTGGCTCGGGCGCATCTGGCGCGGACACGACCCCAAGCACTCGGAGGACGTCACGATCGTTCCGCTCGAGCCGAACTACTCGGGCGCGTTCACCGTGACGAGTCATTCGGGCCCGTGGGACTACCTCCAGACCGTGCCGCTCGTGCTCTACGGTCCGGGTCACGTCGAATCACTCGGCCCCCTCGACGAGCGCGCCAGCATCACCGACGTCTATCCGACGGTCGGCGGGCTGCTCGACGTCCCGCTCGACAAACGGCAGGGGGCCGAGCTCACCGATGCGATCATCGACGGCGCGACGCCGCCGCGGCTCGTCGTCATCGTCGTGTGGGACGGCGTGGGGCGCAACGTGCTCGAGCGGTGGCCGGACGCGTGGCCGACGCTCGCATCGATGGAAGAGAAGGGCACGTCGTATCGCGGCGCGCTGATCGGCTCGTCGCCGTCGATCACCCCCGCGACACACTCGAGCTTGGGTGCGGGAGCGTTCCCGCGCTCTCACGGAGTGACCGCGATCATGTATCGCGACGCGACGGGGGACGTGCGTGGCGCGTTCAAGACGAAGGACCCGAGCGATCTCAGACTGACGACGTTTGGCGACCAGGTCGATCAGCACTTCGACAACGCGTCGAAGGTCGGGATGCTCGCGTGGAAGAACTGGCACATCGGGATGCTCGGACACGGCCTGCAGACTCCGGGAGGTGACGCCGACCAGCTCGCGATGATCGGCGGTGACGGCCAGATCAACGGTAACGACCTCTACTACTCGACTCCCGACTACCTACAGGGCTCGCCGGGCCTGGAAGAGCATCTCGCCACCGTCGACCGCGAGGACGGCGCGGCGGACGATAAGTGGATGGGCCACGACCTCCACGAGCTGCACGACAACCCGGGCTGGGTGCGTTACGAGTCCGACCTCTTGATGGACATGATCAAGCGCGAGGGATACGGCGCAGACGAGGTCCCCGACATCCTTCTGACCAACTTCAAGATGACCGACATCGCCGCGCACCAGTACACGATGGACTCGCCGGAGGAGGAGGCCGTGCTGCGCGCCCAGGACGACGCGCTTGGCCGCCTGCGCGACTATCTCGATCGCGCGGTCGAGGACTACACGATCGTCGTGACGGCCGACCACGGCCACACGCCGTCGGCCGAGCGGAGCGGCGCCTGGCCGCTCGGCCAGGGCGAGATGACGCGCGACGTCGACCGGCACTTCGACGTCCCCGAAGGCAAGTCCTTGTTCGACACTACGAGCGCGGTGGGCCCTTTCTTGAACCGCGCGCTGGTCAAGGAGCTCGGCATCACCGGCCACGAGATCGCCGAGTTCCTCAACGGCTACACGATCCGGGACAACTGGGCGGCCGAGGAGCTGCCGGACGGCTATGAGGACCGCGGGGAGGAGAACGTCCTGTCGGCGGCCTTCTCGCGCGCCGACTACCCGGCGATCATGCGGTGCGCGTTCGGAGCCGAGAAGCCACCGCCCGGCGTGGGGGCTTAGGCTCGGCACATGAGTGGCCCGCTGCAGAGCCTCAGACAGGTCGCCGAGTTCGCTCATCCACGCACCCTCAAGCAGCTCCGTGCGGCCGGCGCCCTGGAGCCCAAGAGCCCCTACGCGCTCGCGCGAGCGCTGCCGTGGCTCGTCGGACGAGGCGCGTCGTTAGGCATCTTGTCGCAGGTCAACGCCACGTTGATCCCCCACAAGCCCGCGCTCCACGACCGTAACGGCACCCTCACGTTCAAGGAGCTGGACACACGCGCCAACCGGGCCGCGCACATGTTGGCGGCAGAGGGCGTCTCCGGCGGGGACCGCATCGCCCTGCTCCTGCGCAACGGCCGGGAGATGATCGAGATCGCACTCGGCGCGCAGAAGATCGGGGTCATCACGTGTCCGCTCAACACGTGGGCCAAGCCGAAGGAGCTCGACGCGACGCTGGGCCAAGCCGACCCGAAGCTGCTGATCTACGACACCGCGCACACCGAGCAGGTGGAGAAGGTGGCGCCGAAAGACCTTCCTCTAATCGCGGTCGGCGATCCGGAGAAAGCCGCGGACGACTCGGGCGACTACGAAGACCTGTTGATGCGCCAGCCGACGGGCGCTCCGTTCCCGTTCACGCGCAACAGGGGTGCGCCCAAGGTCATCATCCACACGTCGGGGACCACCGGCACGCCGAAGGGCGCGGCGCGCAACTCGACCGACGCCGGGGCGGGGGCTCTCGCCAACCTCCTCACGGTCGTCCCCTACCACCGCGACGACGTGATCGTGTGCCCGGCCCCCTTGTTCCACTCGTTCGGCCTCGCGACGTTCACGTTCGCGACGACCATCGGGATGACCCTCGTCCTTCCCGAGAAGTTCGACCCGGAGGGCTCGCTGCAGCTCATCGAGAAGCACAGCGCGTCGGCAGCGTCGTTCGTGCCGGTGATGATCAAGCGCATCCTTTCCCTCGACGAGGACGTGAAGTCGCGCTACGACCTGTCGAGCCTCCGCATCGTCATGGCCAGCGGCTCCGCGATGTCGCCCGACCTGAGACGCAACGCGATGGAACTGTTCGGCGACGTCCTCTACGACCTCTACGGCTCGACCGAGATCGGCTGGGTCACGATCGCGACCCCGGACGACATGAAGCACAACCCGAAGACGGTGGGCAAGCCCGTCCCCGGTACCGAGATCGCCATCTTCTCGAAGGAGGGCGAGCGTCTTCCGAAAGGCGACGTCGGCGAGCTCTTCATCAAGAGCAACATGTTGTTCGAGGGCTACACGTCCGGCGAATCGAAGGACGAGCGCGAGGGCTATACGTCCATCGGAGACCTCGGCCGCATCGACGAGGACGGATATCTCTTCGTCGAGGGCCGCGCCGACGACATGGTGGTGATCGGCGGCGAGAACGTCTACCCGATCGAGGTCGAGGAGGTCATCGAGGGCATCAGCGGGGTCAAGGAGGCGGCGGTACTCGGAGTGACCGACGACGAATACGGCGAGGTGCTCGCGGCGTTCGTCGCAGGATCCGTGTCGGAGGACGAGGTAGTGAAGGTCTGCAAGTCGGAGCTCGCGTCCTACAAGGTGCCGAAGCGCGTCGAGAAGCTCGACGAGCTGCCTCGCACGAGCACGGGAAAGATCCTCAAGCGCAAGCTCATCGAGCAATTGGAGGGCGCCGAGCCGCTCGACGAGTCATGACGTCGTTCGGCTACGACGGCTTCAAGATCGCGTTCGAGCAGCGGGGTCGCAAGAGGGGGGCCGGCGAACGGCCCATCGTTCTCGTGCACGGGCTCTTGCTCGGTCGCAAGCACAACTATCCGCTTGCCGACGCCCTCGCCGACCGCGGCAACCGCGTGATCCTCATCGACTTGCTCGGGCACGGAGAGAGCGAGCACCCCGGCCATTCCCGCTACTACTCGATGGAGCAGTTCGGCGATCAGGTCGTCGGGGTGCTCGATCACCTCGACGTAGAGGAGGCCGTGATCGGCGGCACTTCGCTCGGCGCGAACGTGGCCCTGGAGGTCGCCTTCCACGCGCCGAACCGGACGCGCGCCATGTTCATCGAGATGCCCGTCCTCGAACGTGCGGCCCCCGCAGCCGGAGTCATGTTCCTTCCGCTCGTCATCGCGTACGCGGAGCTCCGCACGCCGTTCTCGTGGTTCGCCAACCTGATGCGCGCGGTGCCGCGAGGCGTGTCGCTCTACGGAGACGTGGTGCTCGACGTGCTCTCGCGCGAGCCGATCTCCTCGGCGGCGATCCTGCACGGCCTTCTCGCCGGACGGATAGCGCCCCACCCCAGCGACCGCGAGAAGATCGACCAGCCGACGCTCATCGTCGGTCACACGCGCGACCTCCTGCACCCGTTCTCGGACGCGGAGGCGCTGAGCAGGGAATTGCCGAACGCCGAGATCGTCCAGGCGAACTCGTTCTTCGAGCTACGTTTCCCGCCCAACCGGCTGTCGGACCGCATCGCCGACTTCCTCGACGAGGTCTGGTCCTGACGCGGCGTTCGGTGCCCGATCCGTGCGTGGTCGTGATCTTCGGGGCGTCCGGAGACCTCACCCATAGGAAGCTCGCCCCGGCGCTACACAACCTCCGGGCCGAGGGGCGCATCCCGAACGAGACCGCGATCCTCGGGACGTCCCGGACGGAGCACACGAACGAGAAGTTCGCCGCGAACCTGAAGGACGCGCTCGACGAGCATTCGCGGCTAAAGCCGACGAAGGAGACGTGGCCGGCGACGAACATCTTCTACGTCCCCGGCGACGCCACCGACGAGGGCCTGTACAGGAAGCTCGGGAGCGCCCTCGAGGAGATCGACGAGTCGTGCGGCACCGGAGGGAACCGGGTCTGGTATCTCGCGACGGCCCCCGCGTTCTTTCCCGACATCGTCGAGTCGATCGGTAAGGCGGGCTTGCTGGAAGGCGGCGGGTGGCAGCGGCTCGTGGTCGAGAAACCGTTCGGCCACGATCTCGAGTCGGCGCGCGCTCTCAACGTGACGCTGTCGCACCACTTCTCCGAGGATCAGATCTTTCGGATCGATCACTACCTCGGCAAGGAAACCGTGCAGAACCTGCTCGTGTTCCGCTTCGCGAACGCGATCTTCGAGCCGATCTGGAACCGGCGCTACGTCGACCACGTGCAGATCACCGTGGCAGAGGATCTCGGCGTAGGAAGCCGGGGGGCGTTCTACGACCAGACCGGGGCGTTGCGAGACGTCGGTCAGAACCATCTATTGCAATTGCTGGCCCTCGTCGCGATGGAGCCGCCGAACGCGTGGGACGCGGACGCGATCCGCAGCGAGAAGGTGCAGGTCCTGCAAGCGGTGCGGCGGTGGACCACGTCCGAATGCGGAAACACCGTCGCGCGCGGCCAGTACACCGGGTACCGGCAAGAGAAAGACGTCGACGAGCAGTCCTCCACGGAGACGTTCGTCGCGATGAAGCTCCTCGTCGACGACTGGCGGTGGGCGGACGTGCCCTTCTACGTGCGCACGGGCAAGCGTATGCCGTCGAAGTCGACCGAGATCGCGATCCAGTTCAAACGCGTGCCACACCTGTTGTTTGCGAAGACGGCTGTCGAGGAGCTCGAGCCGAACGTGCTGACGATCCGGATCCAGCCCGACGAAGGGATCTCGTTGTCCTTCGGTACGAAGGTTCCGGGGCCCGAGGTCAACGTGAGCACGGTCGACATGGAGTTCGACTACGAGACCGACTTCGGCTCCGGCTCACCCGAGGCATACGAGCGCCTGCTCCTCGATTGCATGCTCGGAGACGCGACGTTGTTCGCGCGCGCGGACGAGATCGAAGAGGCATGGGAGATCGTCGACCCGATGCTCGAGCACTGGTCGGCCGGAGGACGGCCGGGCATGTACGAGCCGAAGTCGTGGGGGCCGGCGTCGGCCGACGAGCTCCTGCGCCGCGATGGGCGGCGATGGCGGGATCCCAGCAGATGACCCCGAAGGTCGAGAAGTGGCCGGCCGGCGAGTTCGCGCTGCGCGCGGCGCGCAAGATCGCTATGCGCCTCCCGGAGCTCGGCACCGTCGTCATCACCGGCGGGACCACGGCCGAGAAGGTGTACCGGAAGCTCGTCGAGGAAGGCACCGACTGGAGCGGCGTCCACGTGCTGTTCTCCGACGAGCGCGCCGCGCCCCCGGACCACGACGCGAGCAACTACCGCATGGCGAAGGAGACGTTGTTGTCGTCGGCGCGACCGCGCGCCGTCCATCGCATGCGTGGAGAAGACACGCCCGAGGATGCCGCGCGCGCGTACGCGGACGAGATCTCCGGGTTCGTGGCCGAGGGGATCGACCTCGCAGTGCTCGGGATGGGCGACGACTGCCATGTGTGCGCGCTGTTCCCCGGCTCTCCCGCGCTGCAATCTTCGGAGCTGTGCGCGGCGGTCGACCGCCCCGACGCGATGAGAGGCATCACGCTCACGCCGGCGGCGTTGCGCGCGTGCAAGCAAGTGCTCGTGATCGCGGCCGGCGAGGCCAAGGCCGAGGCCGCCCGCCGCGCGATCACGGGAACCGAAGACCCGAAGGACTGCCCGGCTCGGGTGCTCGCGGACCTGAACACGACCTTCCTCCTGGACGAGCCCGCCGCCGCGTTGCTCTGAGCTACGGAGTGGCGATCAGCTTTCCGAGCTTCAGGCCCAGCCACGGCTTGCGGCCGTACGCGACCACCTTGCCGGTGAGCGTCGGTCCCCACTGGCCGATTCGTCCGTAGCCGACGAGCAAGTACGTCGCCGGGTCGACCGACAGCTTGCAGTCGACCGGGCCGGGCGCAGCGTGGCCCACGGATAACGCGCCGTCGGCGAAGGTGAAGTATGCGAGCGGGCCCCCCCGGAGCGACAGCTCGTAGGTGATGCTCACGTCGCGCGCCGCGGCCTCGTTCACGTACTGCGGAAGCAGCGGGAACAAGCCGCGGACCGAGATGCGGGCGATGTCGGAGTCGAGCGTCCACGGCAGATCCTCCGCGTGCGCGATGTCGTAGCCGTGCACGAGCGCCTCGGTGACGATGATCGACGGCGGGGTGTACGCCGGGACCTTGACGCCGCCGTACCACTCGACGATCTCGTCGCCGCTCATCGCCCCGTACGCCGGCCATATCGTCGTCGCGGCCGCCTCGATGCGGTCGGCGGCGCCCGCAGGATCGCGCTCGGGCTCGTCGCGCAGCCGCCCCGCCCAGTACTCGTTGAGAGTCCCCGAGCTGGTCACCGGGAACGACGCGTCCCCGGTGGCGGCCTGCGCGTACATCTCGAAGACCTGAGCCGTGTGCGTCGCCGCGTCCCCCACCGACCACTCGCCGATCGCGGTCTTTCCTGGGTTGCGAGCGGCGCGCAGCAGACCGACGTACGACGTCGTGACGCGCTCGCCGGCGGCGCAGGCCTCTTTCTGATCGACGAATCCGCTGCTCATCCCCGGCTCCCGACTGGTCGCGAAGAAATTTACGCGGCCGAAACACTACTGAAACAACGCTCTCATAGCGTGCTCGCCAGATCGTCTTCCCCAGATCGTCACCGTCGTCTGAATAGGGAGGGGCAAGCCGTATGGACACCGGCGATACCGCATGGGTCCTTGTCTCGACGGCCCTGGTCATGTTCATGACCCCGGGTCTAGCGCTGTTCTACGGAGGCATGGTCCGCGCCAAGAACGTGCTCGGCACGTTGATGCACAGCGTGTTCGCGCTCGGGCTGGTCTCCGTGCTGTGGGTGGCCCTGGGCTACACGCTCGCGTTTGGAGACAGCCAGGGGGGCCTCATCGGGGGCTTCGACTTCACCGGCTTCAGCGGCGTGGGAGCCGCGCCGAACCCACTCTTCTCCACCACCATCCCGCACGTCCTGTTCGCGACTTTCCAGTTGATGTTCGCGATCATCACGCCCGCGCTGATCACGGGAGCGTTCGCCGAGCGCATGAAGTTCTGGGCGTACGTCTTGTTCACCGCCGCATGGTTGCTGGTCGTCTACGCGCCCATCGCGCACTGGGTGTTCCATCCGGACGGATGGCTCCGCAAGCTAGGCGCCCTCGACTTCGCGGGGGGGACGGTGGTCCACATCAACGCCGGCATCGCCGCACTTGCCGCAGTGCTGGTAGTCGGAAAACGGAAGGGCTTCGGGCGTGAGGCGTTCGTGCCGCACAACCTGACCCTGACGGTTCTCGGGACCGGAATCCTGTGGTTCGGCTGGTTCGGCTTCAACGCCGGAAGCGCGCTCGGAGCGAACGGCCTGGCTGCCTCGGCCTTCCTCGCCACGAACCTCGGTGCCGCAGCGGGCGCGTGTGGGTGGGCGATCGTCGACTCGCTCAAGGAAGGAAAGGCGACCACGCTGGGAGTAGCGTCGGGAGCGGTCGCGGGACTGGTGGCGATCACGCCCGCTGCGGGATTCGTCGGGCCGATGGGAGCCATAGCGATCGGCCTTGCGGGCGGTCTCGTGTGCGCCTACGCGGTCCGGTTGAAGTTCCGGCTCGGCTACGACGACGCGCTCGACGTCGTCGGGGTTCACCTCGTGGGCGGGATCGTCGGATCCCTCTTGGTCGGCGTGTTCGCCGACCTCTCCTACAACGAGTTCGGCAGGGATGGGCTCATCGCCGGCGGAGGCGTCGGCCTTCTCGGCGACCAGCTGCTTGCCGTCGCCGCGACGCTCGCGTACTCGTTCATCGCGAGCTTCGCGTTGCTGAAGATCATCGACGCCGTCATCGGAGTCCGCGTGACGGAAGAGGAAGAGGTCGCGGGTCTGGACCTCGCGCAACACTCCGAAGCCGGGTACGCGTTCGCCGAGGGAGGTGGGCTGACGATGTCCACCGTCCCGGTCGCGCCGGCAACCGCGCCCATCAAGGTGTCCACTGCGCCTGCCACGCAGGGAGGTGAGGCGTGATGAAGCTCGTCGTCGCCGTCGTCAAGCCCTTCAAGCTGGACGAGGTCAAGGAGGCGCTCCAGGACGTCGGCGTGCACGGGATGACGGCCGCCGACGCACGCGGGTTCGGCCGCCAGCGCGGGCACACCGAGCTGTACCGGGGGGCCGAGTACCAGGTCGACTTCGTTCCGAAGACGCGCCTCGAGGTGCTGGTCGACGACGACCAGGTGACCGAGGTCGTGAAGGCGATCGAGCACGCCGCCCGAACCGACGCGATC
>DATBND010000254.1:0-6668 GCA_036554505.1 Actinomycetota bacterium
TCGTGGTCGCCGGACGAACGCCGGTTGGTGGTGAGCTTCTCGACCGAGGCCGAGAAGAGCGACCTGTGGGTGCTCTCTCGCCGGGGCAAAGTGATCACGGAGCTGACGCGCGGCCCCGCCTACGACTCCGTGCCATCGTGGTCGGGGCCGTTACGCCGCGACTAGGTTCACGGCCGTCCACACTGCGACCGCGCCGAGCGCGGCGATGGGGATCCACAGCGCGCGCGGGCGTAAGAGGTAGAGGAGCCACCCGGCGACCGCGACGAGCACGAGCTTTCCGGGCATGCCGATCGTCCGTACGACGGGATTGGCCTCGACCGCGGCCCCCCGCCGGAGCGCGATCGTCGTGAGGGCGGCGTCGACGGCGTTCAACGCCATCAACGCCCACCACGACCACGCGCGGCCCGCAGGCCGCCATATGACGGCTTCCCGTATGGAGAGCCGGATTCCCGCGATGGAATGCCCCGACTGCACTTAGGGCGTTTCTACATCACCGCGCAAGCTCCCGTCAGACCGGCGCTACCACGCACCGCCTCCGCCGCCTCCACCCCCGCCCCCACCGCCACCGCTGAAGCCGCCGCCCCCACCGCTGAAGCCTCCCGAAGAGGAGGTGCTCGGGACGGACGCATGCGAGATCGCGTGGGAGATGTTCGAGATGGCGGCGAACGAGATGCCAGAGCCCAGATGCCCGTGGCTCGAGATGAAGTACACGGAGCTCGCGTCGGTGAGCTCGGGCGGCGCATGCAGCTGCGCGGCCGCCAGCACGCGGTCGGCCACTCCGAACGCGATCCCGTAGCACAGGAAGCGCTCCCAGATCTCGATCGATCCGGGCACGGCCTCCTTCATGCCCGCGAAGTCCGTCAGGAAGCGACGGAAGGACGCCCACCTGGCCGCGTCATCGGCGGCTTGCTGCGATCTGCGCTCCCAGCCCCTGCGGTTGAACATGAAGACGACCAGCACCAGGAGGTTCGCGAACAGGAGCGCCGCGGCCGCGGACCAGAGGATCGTCGACCACGGGACGATCGCGACCTCGTCGTAGGCCACTATCGCGAGCGCGATCGATGCGCCCATCATCAGGAGGATGACGAGGAAGGCCCAACCCAGCACGCGCAGGCCCCCCTTCACCCACCACCCCTTGCGGGCGACCGCGTCCATGACGCCCTCCTTGAAGTCCTCGAAGCGATGGGCGTAGTAGGCAGGGTCCTCGTCGATCTCGTCCTTGAGGTCGCTGAGCAACAGGTGCTCCTTGGATCCGGTCGCCTTCTGGACGGTCTTGAGCACGGCCTTCTCGTAGGGCGTGACGCCGTTCGCGTCCACGGCCCGCCGTATCGCGAGGTCGCTGATGTCCTCCTGGCGCAAGCCGCCCCACGTCTTCTTGACGGTCTCCACCGGGATCGCTTCGACGTTCTTCCGGCGGATGAGGTCGAAGAGCGTCGCCGCGAACGCGTCGCCCGTCGCGCGGTTGGCGCCCGGCTCCAGCAGCGCGGCGACCATGGCCGGGGTCTCGTCACCTGGCGGCTCGAACGTGTAGTCGGCGTCGTAGCTCACGCGAGGCTCGCGTCCGTAGCGCCGCCATACGTAATAGGCGAGCAGGCCGGAGGGAAGGAACGCCAGGACGAGGAACATGAGGGCCAGCAGCGGCACGTTGCGCTTGGCCCATTCGGTGCGTTCTCTGTCGCGCGCCGCGTTGAGGGCGAACTCGCGCTCCTCGGCGAGGATCTTCTCCAGGCCGTTCCCGTCGGCGATCCTTGCCTGCGACGGCGACGCGTCTAGCAGGCTCCGGGGGAAGACCATCCTCATCTCGACCCAGTGCCCGGGCTGCACGTTCGCCGCGAGCAAGGACGCGCCCCTTCCCTTCTTGTCGAGGCGCGTGACGCCCTCGACCGACGCGGGATGACCCCAGATCCGCACCTCGTCGGGGGCCTTGGCGGGGAGCTCCATGCGCGCCGCGAGTTGGGTGAGGGGCACCTCCCACTCGTCTCCCCACACACGCAGGTTCACGTCGACGACGTCGTCGTACGCGGTTGCCAGATCGTTGAACCGGTACGACACGTCGAACGTACGCGTCTCGCCGAACGTCGAGTAGTGCCACACGATCCTGACGAAGTCCGGCTCGCGCGCGACGCCGAACGTGTCGGGGGAGCCGGAGCTACCGAGCTCGGCCGATGCGCCCGGCGCGTACTCGTCGCCGTCCTCGCTCACCGAGATGTCGGTGACCGACTCGCCCTCTCGGATCGGGATCTCGCGGAACGCGCCGGAGAAGCTGCCGCTGAACGAGTACGTCAGGTGCTCCGTGACGACGAGGCTTCCGTCGGTCTGCACCTCGACGTCGACCGAGGCGCGCGGCAACGTGAACGATTTCTCCTGGGCCGAGACGACGCCGGCGCTTGCTCGGAGGATGAGCACGACGAGGGCGACGACGAGGACGAGCCGTGCCGCGCGGCCGAGGGAGCGATCGTGGAGTCCGAGCACGGGCTGATTCTGGCCCACGCCGGGGGCCTGGGCCACGGGTTTCGAGGAAAGTCGCCCTAGCGGGCCGAAAGACCTACAGCTCGACGCGCGGCATCTCGCCCGTCGTCGCCTCGATCCAGGTCGCCCCCGCGCTTGCCTTGTCGTCGGGGCGAGCGACCTCGACCCGGTCCCGCCCGTTGGTCTTGGCGAGGTAGAGGGCGGAGTCGGCGCGCGCGAGGACCACCGCGGGTGAGTCGCCCGGCTCGTAGATCGCCACGCCCGCCGAGTAGGTCGTCGGCGGGGCGAACTCGTTCCAGAGCGCCGCCAGCCTCTTGAGCATCGAGGTCGCGCCCCGCTCTCCCGCGTTCTTGAGGACGAGGACGAACTCCTCACCGCCGTAGCGCGCTACGCAGTCCTCGTCGCGCACGACCTGCTTCATCGCCGTCGCGAACAGGCTCAAGGTGTCGTCGCCGGCGGCGTGACCGAGCTCGTCGTTCACGTTCTTGAAATGATCGAGGTCGATCAGGACGACCGCGTCTCCGTGGTTCATCGCGTCGAGGAAGCGCGCGAGCGTCCGTCGGTTGTACAGCCCCGTCAGGGCGTCGGTCTCGGCCTCGAGCTTCAGCTTGCGCGACTGGCGGACTCGTTCGAGCGTGCTGCCTGCCTCTGCCGACAGAAGCTCGGCGGCGCGTTGCGCGTAGTGGTCGAGGCGTCGATGCTTGCGCGTCCACGACGAGACCACCGCGCCCAGGTAGTCACCTTCACCCGGTAGAGGGATGAAGACCATCGTGCGCGCGTTCGTCAGGGCGCGTAGCTTCGGGCCCACGAGGGGAGACCCTTCGGCGTCGGGCACGAACACCGTCTGGCGCGCTTTGATCGCCACGCCGATCCCGCTCGGCTCCGTAGCGACGTCGATCTTCAGGCCGCCGGGGTGGACGTCGAGCGCGCGCTGTCCCCGGTTCGTGAAGCGAGTCGCGCGAACGTCCTCAGCGACCATGACGATCGTCGAGTCCGCCCCCATCAGCGAGGTCGCGAGCTCGGCGACGAGGTCCGCGGTCTCCTCCTCGGTCTCGACGTCGCCCATCGCGATGACCGCTTCGAGCAGGCGCTCGATGTTCCTCTCGGCTTGCTCGTGGCGAAGGGTTCTTTGCGCGAGCAGCTCTCCGATCACCACCGCGAGCGGAAGCACGATTGCGAACTCGTGCGTCGTGGAGTCGGTCCACTCGGTCGCGCCGAACGCGATCACTGCGAAGGACACGATCGCGAGCGGAGCCATCGCGGCTGCGCGTCCCGGGCGTTGCGTGAGGCCCAGATAGACGAAGGGGATCAAGTACATCGGTACGTAGACCTCGATCGCCCCGGGGACGACCGCGCCGGCCAGTGTGATGAGGGTGATGCCGATGACCGCAGGCACGAGCGTCCACGCGCGCGCCAAGTGGTGCCACGGGAGCAGCGCGAGTACCGGCCCTATCGCGATCGAGAAGCACGCGACTCCCAGCAGCGGCCGTCGCATCTCTTCGCTCGGGAGGACCCAGACCGTCGCCATCACGAGGAGGCCGCCGGCGACGAAGAAGGTCGCGCCCACCCGGCCTGCGCGGGCTCGCTGGTCGAGCCCCGGGCTGCCATTGATCAGGTCGATCAGCCAGGAGAGGTCCACGGTCTATAGATCGGCTCGTCTCGCTCCGGACTTTCGCGACAACGGGGCAAGCTCGATTCCCGGGCGGAGACGACCTTCTGGGACGATGTGCGCATGACGTTCGTAGACGAGGCCACCACCACCGTGTCCAGCGGGGGGCAGGCCACCCGCCTGTATCGGGCGGGCGAGGGCCCGCCCGTGGTCGTGCTGCACGGTTGGGGCGGACGCATCGAGTCGATGGCGCCCGTGCTCAGGTGCCTGGGCGACGGCGGCTGGCGTGTCGTGGCCCTCGACCTCCCCGGCTTCGGAGAGTCTTCCGCCCCCGCGGGCGTCTGGGGCACGGCCGACTACGCCGCGTTCGTCAGAGACGTGCTGGCGGGCGAGGGCGTCACCCGGGCGCATTTCGTGGGCCATTCCTACGGGGCCAAGACGGCGCTCTACCTCGCCGCGTCGAGCCGCGACCTCGTCGACAAGCTCGTCCTGGTGGGGTCGTCGGGGCTCAGGGGCGCGCCCTCGGCGAAGGTACGGGCCAAGCGCGCCGCCGGAAAGGTGGCTCGCGCCGCGGGACGTCTGGGCCCCCCGGGCCGCGCGCTGCGTGGGGCCATCCACGACCGGATCGCGTCGGACGACTACAAGCAGGCCGGCGCGATGCGAGAGATCCTCGTCAAGGTCGTCAACGAGGATCTCTCGAACCTGTTGCCTCAGATCGCCGCGTCGACGCTCCTCGTATGGGGAACCGAGGACGACGCGGTCCCCGTCGCGCACGCGCAGGCGATGGAGCGAGCGATCCCCGACGCCGGCCTCGTGTTGTTCGAGGGCGCCGGCCACTTCGCCTACCTCGACGAGCCCGATCGGTTCTGCACGATCGTCCGGCACTTCCTCGGGGAGCCCGGCGAATGAGACTCGTTTCGTTGGTGCCGTTCGCCTTCACGGTCTGGCAGTCGGTCCGTCTGCGGCGGGCGCTCCACGTCTTCCAGCTCGAGGGTTACAAGCGCCAGCGTTTCCGGGAATGGGCGACCAGGGAGCCGAGACGCGCGCTGTTACTCCCACCGTTGCCCGGCAAGAAGCCGCTCGTCATGACCGGGCGTGCGTGGCGCATCTACGTCGTCGCACTCGTCCTGTCGGCGTTCTTTGCGTCCCTTCCGTTGCTACCGGGCATCGGAAGCGTGACCGGCCGGCGCGACGTGCTCGCGTGGATCGTCGCAACGCTATTCGGCATCTGGGTCGCGATCGCGGCCCCCTCGCTCTTGCGCGCCGCCGACTGGGTCCTCACGCCGGTTCAAACCAGCATCAACGGACGCTTCCTGCGTAGCGCTGCCGCGCGGCTGAAGGAGATCTCTCCGGTCGTGGTTGGCGTGACCGGCTCGTTCGGAAAGACGTCGACGAAGTTCGCGGTCGAGCAGTTGCTCGGCCCCGAGGTCGCGCTCGCCACTCCGGGCTCGTTCAACACGCCTCTGGGGGTCTGTCGAACGATCAACGAGCGTATGGAACCGGCACACGAGTACTTCGTCGTCGAGATGGGCGCGTACGGCGTCGGCGAGATCGCCGAGCTGTGCCGGTTCGTGTCGCCCACTATCGGAGTGCTGACGGCGGTCGGTCCGGCCCACCTCGAGCGCTTCGGCTCCATGGATGCGATCCGCCGCGCGAAGTACGAGCTGATCGAGAGCCTTCCCGCCGACGGCCTCGCCGTGATGAACGTCGACGACCCGATCGTGCGGGAGCTCGCCGATGCGACGACGCACGTGCAGGTCTTTCGCTACGGCCTCGATCCCGACGCCTACCCGGACGTGACCGCATCGGATTTCGAGATAACCCCGTCGGGGACGTCGATGACGATCGTGTTCCGACAGCGAGACGTGAGCCTTCCGGTTCGCACGCGTCTGCTGGGCCGACATGCGGTAGGACACATCCTGGCGGCGGTGGGCGTCGCGAAGTTCGTAGGGCTCCAGATGCACGAGCTGAAGGGCGCCATCGAGGCGATGGAGCCAGTCGCGCACAGGCTGCAGCTCATCCAGGGCGAAGGCGGCGTGACCGTGATCGACGACGCGTACAACTCGAACCCTTCGGGGGCCGACGCCGCGCTCGAGGTCCTCGCCGCGATGCCCGGCCGCCGCAAGGTCGTCGTGACACCCGGAATGATCGAGCTCGGCCCTCTCCAGTTCGAGGCCAACCAACGGCTCGGCGAACGAGCCGCGGCCGTCGCCGACACCATCGTCGTCGTCGCGCCGGTCAACCGGGCGGCCATCACCAGGGGTGCGCAGGATGCCGGAGGCTCGCAGAAGCTCGTCGTCGTGGACTCACTCGCCGAAGCGACGGACGAGCTCCAGCGCATCCTCGGCCCCGGCGACGTCGTCCTGTTCGAGAACGACCTGCCCGACCACTTCGAACGCTAGCCCGGAGTCACACCGAGCCCGCAGCGCGCACCTACCTGCTCTGTGGGAAACGGGCGGTGCATGCGGTACACGGGGTACACGGTGGACCGCATGGACCGCATGGACCGCATGGACCGCATGGACCGCATGGACCGCATGGACCGCATGGACCGCATGGACCGCATGGACCGCATGGACCGCATGGACCG
>DATBND010000108.1:0-4541 GCA_036554505.1 Actinomycetota bacterium
CGGCGGCGTCAGAGTAGATGGGCGAGGTCATCGCCACGACTGCGAGACGGTTACGGCAGTACGTGACGTTTGCGTACTCGTCGCCGAAGTTCCCGCTTATCGTCGCAACGACGTCGCACACGAACTGGAGCCCGGAGCGGACGTCGGCGCCGTCCTCGTAGAAGACCTCGGCGCGCACCCACGTTGAGCCCTCCGGAACGGTGAGCGTGTGGGTGAAGGAGGGCGAGTCGATCAGCGTCTCGCTGAGAGTCGTCGAGCCGTCGGTCACGATTCGGAGCGTTGCGCCGGGCGCGCCGCCGACGGTCGCGCGGACGGACGCTCCCGCCGGGACGGTGTCGCCGAGATCGCTCTCGAACGATCCGTTCCCGTCACCGTCCGCCTCTAGCGTCGCGAACGGACCGCCGTATGCGGGTGGTTGGTGGGAGATCGTCGTGCGTCCGGCCTCGATCCCGTCGACGACTGCCGTCGGAGAGTTGACGTCGGCGCACACCCACGTCGTCGGCTGGCCGACGCCCTGCGCCGCCGTGGTGGAGCGCCAATGGGTGTCGCTGCCCCCGGTCGCGGCGATCTGCGCACCTTCGTCGAGCAACGAGTCGTAGAAGTCGATCGGGAACTCGTGGTCGTTGGTGGCGGGAGCGGGCGGCTGGTAGACCCATGCGCCGATGTTCCAGATCTCGAGCGCGTCCGGATAGAACCCCGGGTACTTGTAGTTGCCCTGCGCGTCGTGCCACTCGAGATCGGCCGGGTGGTTGATCTGGAACGCTCCCCCGTCGGCGCGCAGCGAGGTCGCGACGGCCGGCGGCCCTCCGGCGTTGCTGTAGACCTTGGTCGCGCCGAGCATCTGCGCGTGGCCGCCGATCGAGTTCTCGTAGCCCGGCACCATCGTCAGGCCGAGCGAGCTCCACAGGTCCCAGCCGGGATCGGTCTGCGACCGCACGTTGTTGTGGTCCGTTATCGCGAGGAAGTCGAGCCCGCGTCCGACCGCGAGCGCGCCCTCCTCGGTCACGGTCCACCCCGCGGTGTAGAAGTCCTGCAGCTCGCTCTCGGGCTCGTCGTCGTAAAGCGGGCCGCCGAACGAGTCGTGCGAGTACGCCGTGTGCACATGAAGGTCACCGGCGAGCCACGTGCACCCGTGGTCCGACGGCCGGGCGGCGTTGGCCGCGGGGACCAAGCCGGCCACCAGGCCGGCTGCGGCGAGCGCGACCGTCAGTGCGCGCCTCATGTCAGACCTGGGCAGACGATGGCAGGTAGTGGTCGTTACCGGCGAAGCGCGCCTCGTACTTGGCTTTGCTGCCCTTCCCGCGCGGCGCCGGATCGGTGAGCGTCGCTACGCCACCGGCGGTCGTCTCGGCTTGGCCGATCTCCGTCCCGTTCTTGTAGAACGTCACGACGACGCCGGCGATCGGTCGCGACGCGGTGTCGGCGTCCGACAGCTCCGCGACGAGCTTCGGCGCCTTCGACTCGCGGCCCGAGATCGACAGGGTCGTGCTCGAATCCTCCTTGGCGATGACGAACGTTCCCTCCGCGACCGAGCCCAGGTGGCGGGCGGTCCCGGCAAAGCGCGCGCTCAGCTCGTAGTCGCCGGGCACGAGGCCGAGCTCGACCGAGCGCGTGGCGACGCCGTCCTGGTTGGTCGTCGCCGTCCACGTGTCGGACCCGCCCGGGCCGGTCAGCGTGAACGTGACGTCCTCGTTCGCAACGCCGCCCTTGGGGTCGGTCAGACGCGCGCTGAACGTGGCCTGGTCGGTGTACTGGCCGCTCGTCGCGCCGGAGTAGTCGAGGGCCGTCTCGAGGCTCGGCCGCGGCGCCGTCCCGCCGACCACGGCGCTCGGCTCACCGTTTATCTCGCCGTATGTGTCGACGATCCCCGCCCGGGCGACGAACGCGCGGTCGCCCTCGTAGAGCTCGACGTCGGCGAACCAACGCCCGTCACGGAGCGCGGCGGGCACTTCCTCGACAGTCCCGTCGGCCCGCTCGACCGTCACCGTCGCAGTGGCGACATCGGAGCCGACCGCCCACGGGCGGAAGGTGCACGTCATGCAGATGTCGCGCCGCCCGTCGTCCGAGATGAACCGGATCACCGGGGCGGCGTCGTACGTGCGTGGGTAACGGATCTGCGGACGCGCGAGGCCCGGAGCGATGTCGGTCTCGGTGGCGTTCTTAGCACCCTCGACCGCGAACGAGACGCCGCCCGACTCGGCGCGGAAGTCCTGCACCTTGATGCCGTCCCAGCGCGACACGTTGAAAGTGTCAGAAACGAGCTCGTAGTCGTGGTCGGTCCCGCCGGCCCGGTAGCGGCCGGCGACGACGAAGCGGTAGTCGCCGGACGGAACCTGCGGCCCGTTCGGGTCGAGGTCGCGGCGCGGGCCGAAGTCGAACGCCTCGAAGTTTGCCGTCCACTCCCACTGCTCGCTGCCGCTGTAAGTGGTGGCCTGGCCAGTGCCCGCGTCGGGCATGTCGAGGAACGTCTGAACCTCTCCGCTCTGGTCGCCGTACGTGACCCAGCCCTCGTCGGTGAGGCGCTGCACGGCGACGCGCGGGCTGTCGATGACGTTCGCCCCGCCGGTCCAGCTGAAGGTCGCGGCGTCGAAGCGCTCGATGTCCTTGGGTTGAGACAACACCTGGCCCGGATTCGAATCGTCCGGCAGCGCCGCGTACCACTGGTCGTAGGCGGCGGACGTCGTCTCTCCGAGCGCGGTCGTGAACGCGACCTGGCGGGCCTCGTCGGCAGCCTGCGCTTGGTAGTACGGGTTGTCCGCAACGGGGTCCGGACCGCCCTTGAGCGCCATCGCCATGTGCACGAGGTTCGTCGACATGTAGTCGGCGGTGTGGGGGCCGCAGCATGTGAGCGCCTTGCGATACGTGTCGCGGTTCATGTACTCGCGATACGAGACCGTGTAACCGGTGTAGTCGCCGGCGTGGCCGATGCCGACCGCGAGCTTGTAGCCGGTGGTCGGGAGGACGCTCTCGCCGTCGGCGGCCTCTCCGCTACCACCGAGCTCCTCCTTGGTGAAGTTCCCCTTGATCTCGGAGAGCTCGTACGGCTCGGTGTTGGCATACGGCAGGTACTCGGGCGTGTCCCATCCGGCCGCGTCGTTGTGTACCTGCGCCAGCATCCGGTCGTACTCGTAGTCGCTAAACGTGTAGTTCTTGGTGCCGGACGCGTTGTCCGGGTACTCGCACGTCCACGTGTGGTCGACGTTCGGGTCGCCGTCGCCGTAGCCCGGCCGCGAGCACTTCCACTCGTAGCCATCCCAGAGGTTGCCGACCACGTCGTCGGCGCGGCTCTCGAAGTTCTTGATGAGATCGACCTGCGCCTCGCACGAGCACGAGCCAAGGATCACCTCGCCCACCCGGATCGCCTGGAGGCGCAGCCGCATGTTCTCCTCCACCGCGGCGAAGCTCGGCGCGTCGTAGTGCTCGGGAACCGGGAGGCCGTGCTGCTTCAGGTTCTCCCAGATGACCATGTTGGGGTCGGGGTCCATCGCGCGCTCACAGTCGGGGAGACCGACGACCGGCGCTCCGGGGTCGGCCTCGGCGGTCGACTCCGTGCGGCAGTTAGAGACGCTGGGGTACGGGTGCGACTTCGGAAACGGGATCCAACCGTTGTACGAGCCGACCTCGAAGTCGGTCGAGTACGGGACCGTGCCCCCGCCGGCGCCGATCGCGTTGAAGCCCTCGATGACGGAGTCGGCGAGATAGCGCGCGCCGCGCTCGGCCTGGGCGTAGCCCATGTGCGCCCACGCACGGCGCGTCCCGTCGGGAAGCCACCGCGGCGGCGCGTTCCATCCGTCGTAGGGGCCTTCCGAGGAGCCGACGTCGGCCTGGCTGAACACCATCGGGGCGCCGGTGCCCTCGGCGACCTGCCGCTCGAGGGGGCCGAGGTAGTCGGCCGAGATCAGGTCGTACGGCTCGAGCGACTCGGGATGCTGGCCGAAGTTCACCCACGAGGCGATCGGCTTGCCCGTGTCGGCATTGTCGAAGCGCATGACGACGACCTCTTCGTCGCCGAAGACGCGCGGATAGCCGCCCGGCGTCTTGTCGTCCGCGTCCTCGGGGCCGGGGATGTTCGCCTTGTAGACGTCGTGATGCACGGTCGTGGCGCCCATGCGGGCGGGTTGAAGGTCGGCCTCCGCTGCAAGGATCGCTGCCGCGGCACGCCGGGCGAAGAACTCGAACATGCGCGCGTCGAACGCGTCCTGGAACGCCCATACGCCCCACGACGGGGTCACGAGATACGGCGAGTTGTGGTTGTGCGTCGCCGCCATCAACACGTTGTCGTACGTGACGGCCGATCCATTCGCCGCGAGGATCTGGCCGACGCGTCGCTGTACGGCGTCCTGCGAGAGGTAGTGGTCGGTCTTGACGAGGGCGGCGGTCGTGCCGTCACAGCCCTGCAGGACGATCGCGCGCACCGTGAGGCGCGACTGGACCCCGTAGCTCTTCGCTCGCCGGACGCTCTGTGCGTGCGGGTCCATCCCGGTTTCCGTCTCGTTGTCCTCGTATCGCTCGCTCGCATACTGGCCCGCGGATGCCCCGAC
>DATBND010000138.1:0-4156 GCA_036554505.1 Actinomycetota bacterium
GCTCCTTGCCCTCGAGGAACTGGATGTCGTCGACGAGCAACAGGTCTGCCGCTCGATAGCGACGGTGGAACTCCGGGATCGTGCGGCGCTGCAACGAGCCGATGAAGTCGTTCATGAACTGCTCGCTCGAGACGTAGCGCACGACCGAGCCGGGGTGGCAGTCACGCACGTAACGCGCGATGCCGTGAAGCAAGTGGGTCTTGCCGAGGCCGGCGCCTCCGTAGATGAACAACGGGTTGTAGGCCTTGGCCGGCGCCTCGGCGACGGCCTGGGCGGCGGCGTGGGCGAACCGGTTCGACGCGCCTATCACGAAGGAGTCGAACGTGTACTTCGGGTGGAGGACTGCGTCGTCGGGGTCCACGGCGGTGCTCGGGGTCTCGACGACGTCGGGCAGGTGAGCCTCAGGCGAGTGCTCGTCGGCGACGTCGGGGACCTCGTAAGCGAGGATCGCGACGTCGAGAGGGGCTCCCGCGGCGTTCGAGACGGCGACCCGTAGCGCGTCGGCGTAGCGGGTCTCGATCCACTCCTTGACGAACGGGTTCGGTGCCCCCAGCACGAACGTGTGGTCGTCGAGGCCCACCGCGGTGGTGCTCGAGAACCATGCCGAGAAGTTCCCGGGCGGCAGGTCGTTGCGGAGCGCTGCCGACGCGAGCTCCCAGATGCGCTCAGCCGCGTTCGGCGGCGATGGCGACGGCTCGACGAGCACCGTCCCGGGCCCGGCGGGCGCGGTCGGCCCTCCGGACGAGTTCGATTCCCCCAAGATTCCCCCCTTGCTTCAGAGCTGCGACAACTCGATCCGGACCGCGCATCGGTGAGCGGATGGGGGGTGCGAACGGTCCACACGCCTCTCGTCAACACCTCTGTCCACAGGTGTGGACAAGGCCGTTCAAAAAGAGGGCGAGCCGCTCACGCGAGGGGGAAGTGCCTCCAGTCCCATCACCTCAACCGTGAGGCCAGTGACCGCGGGCCATCCTCTAAGTAGTCGGTCGAACGCGTCAAGCGCGAACCCCAGGTTTCGTCGCGACCCGCCTTGTCGTGGCGTTGACGTGGTTAAACGGCGCTCCGCTATACTCCCGCGGCACATTCACAAGGCCCAACTATTTCGCGACCGACGAATTCGGTCGAGCGGGAGGTCTGGGCGCAGCGACTCGACGGATCGAGGTCCGGTGACGAAGCGAACCTTCCAACCGAACACGCGCCGGCGCAAGCGCAAGCACGGCTTTCGCGCCCGCATGAAGACCCGCGCCGGGCGGGCCATCCTGAAGAGACGGCGCGCCAAGGGTCGCGCTCGCCTCTCCGCTTAACCTCGAACGAGAACCCACGGCTCAGGGGCAAACGGCAATGCGCGCAGGCTCTCTCACACGTGCTCGGGACTTCGAACGCGTTCGAGCCCACGGCCGTCGCGCGCGCAGCGACGGGATCGCGGTGACAGCCGCGCCGTCGACCGAGCCGGGGGCGGGCAGCAAGCTCGGGCTCGCGGTCGGTCGCAGCGCGGGCTCGGCGGTGACCCGTAACAGGATCAAGCGACGGGTCCGAGCGGCGTGGCGGACCTGCATGCCCGCGGTCGCCCACGACGTCGTCGTGCGTCCCGACCCGAGCGTCGCGACGATGCCATACCAGGACCTGGAAGTACACCTGAAACGTGCCGTGACCAGGGCAACGTCGCCATGAATCCCCTGGCCCGGCTCATCACGTGGCTCATCGCCGTGTACCGGCGGTGGATCACACCGCTGACCCCCCGGCACTGCCGCTTCGAGCCCACCTGCTCTGCCTATGCCGTGACGGCGGTCACGCAGCACGGCGCGCTGCGGGGGACGTGGCTCGCGCTGCGGCGGATCGCGCGCTGCCATCCGTTCAACTCCGGAGGCGTCGACCCGGTGCCCGCGCGGAAGGGCGCCTGAGCATGGGCTTTTTCGAGCTCTTCTCGGGAACCCTCGCGGCCCTCTATGCGGTCGTACGCAACTACGGCCTCGCGATCATCCTGCTGACGATCCTCGTCCGGCTGATCCTCCTGCCGCTGTCGATAAAGCAGGTCCGCTCGATGCGCGAGATGCAGCGGATCCAGCCCGAGATGAAGCGCCTGCAGGCCAAGTACAAGGGCGACCGGCAGAAGCTCAACGAAGAGATGATGAAGCTCTACAAGGAGCACGGGGTCAACCCGTTCGGCGGGTGTCTTCCGCTGCTCTCGCAGATCGTCGTGCTCATCCCGCTGTTCCAGGTGCTCCGCTACCCGCTGAAGTACATGGGCTTTCGCAATACCGCCGCCCAGGGCGCCGTCCCCGAGTGGGTCGCCCGCGACATCGGCGGGCTCCTGGAGAAGATCCAGAACTCGTCCCTGGCTCAGGGGCTCGAGCACAGCGCGGCCTCGCTGAACAATTTCCTCGGTATCCATCTCGACTGCTCGGCGGCCAGCACGCTGTCCGGGAAGGCCGACGCGACGATCGCGAGCGACTGCGGCTCCGGGTTCGTCACGGCGCTGCCCTACCTCTTGCTCGTGTTCATCATGGGCGCCACGACCTACATCCAGCAGAAGCAGATGCAGGCGTCGCGCGGGCCGGGCGACTCGGCCGCCTCTCAGATGCAGATGATCACGAAGGTCATGCCGATCATGCTGATGGTCTTCTCGTACGCGTTCCCGGCCGGGCTCGTCCTTTACTGGCTGACCACGAACATGTGGATGATCGGCCAGCAGCGCTTGATGTTCAAAGCTGCACCCGCCCTCCCGGCGGCCGGATCGAAGGCCGACGGCAAGGTCTCGGGCAAGGCCGGAGGAAAGGCGCCGGCCAAGGCAGGGGGCAAGCCTGCGGCGGGCAAGCCTGCGTCCAAGAAGACTGGGGCAACACCGGGCTCGGCCGAAGGCAAGCCGACCAGCTCGAAGCCGCATCCGTCGAGCAAGAAGAAGAAGAAGCGATGAGCGATCCACGCGACGAGCTCGAGTCGGCGCCGGCCCCTCCGGAAGAGGAGGCTCCGACGGTGACCGAGGACGATCTCGCGGGCGCCGCGGCCGACGACAGCGCCGCCGCCGAGGCCGTCGGGACCTCCGAAGCGGACGCCTCGGCGGCCGACGACGCGCCCCAAGGGAGGCCGGGCGCCGATGGCGACGACTTCGACGACGAGCGCGAGCCGGCTCGCCCGGAGGATGTCGCGGCGGTCGGGGAGGAGTTCATCGGCGGTCTCCTGGAGGCCATGGGACTCGAGGCCGAGGTCAGCTCGTCGATCGAGGGCGAGTCGGCGTTCGTCGACGTCGCGGGCGACGGCCTGGGGATTCTCATCGGTCGCCGGGGACAGACGCTCGACGCGCTGCAGGAGGTCGCCCGGACGGCCGTCCAGCGTCGGCTTCGCTCGCGCATCCGTCTGCTCGTGGACGTCGAGGGCTATCGGGCGCGCCGCCGCAAGTCGCTCGCCGATTACGCCAAAGCGATGGCCCAGCGGGCAAAGGAGCGAGGCACTGAGATAGAGCTCGAGCCGATGACCGCTTATGAGCGCAAGATCGTGCATGACGCCGTCGCAGAGATCGACGGGGCGTCGAGCTTCAGCGAGGGCGCCGAGCCCTACCGCAAGGTGGTCGTGCGAGGCGAGTAATCGCAAAACCCCTGGTAAAGCTACGTACAACGTTGAACATCCCCGCCGAAGCATCCGCCCGACTGGCCGCCTACGCCGAGCTCGTACGCGCCTGGGCCCTCCGTACGGACCTCATCGCCCGCGGTGACCTCGACCGCTTCGAGGACCGGCATATCGCCGACTCGCTTCGCCTCGGGCCCCTTCTCGCGGGCGTGAGCCGGGCCGTCGACGTCGGCTCGGGAGGGGGGCTACCGGGAATCCCGCTGGCGATCGCGGAGCCGTCGGTGGCGTGGACGCTCCTCGAGCCCCGGGGCAAGCGCGCGGCGTTCCTCGACGAGGTCGTACGAACGCTCGAGCTGCGCTGCGAGGTGGTGCGGGCCACCGCCCAGCAGGCGGCGCGCGATCCACGGTTGGGGGCGGGCCACGATGTCGCCGTGGCGCGTGCGCTCGCCCCTCCGGCCGAGGCGTTCGAGTTGCTGATGCCGCTCGTCGCGGCGGGCGGTCGAGCGGCGCTCCTCGTGGGACGCGACGCGCTCCTGCCTCCCGAAGCCGAGCTCTGGGCTGAGGGGGTTGCTATAGTCGAGGCACCGCAGAT
>DATBND010000173.1:0-3539 GCA_036554505.1 Actinomycetota bacterium
CGACTACGTGTGGCACGCCGCCACCAGCCTCGACGGCGCGGACGTCGTGATACTCCCCGGCGGTTTCGCTCATGGCGACTACCTGCGCACGGGTGCCCTGGCGCGGTTCTCTCCGATCATGGACGCGGTAGCCGCGCACGCGGAGGCGGGCGGGCTCGTGATCGGGATCTGCAACGGCTTCCAGGTGCTGTGCGAAGCGGGGCTGTTGCCCGGCGCGCTCCGTAAGAACGGCGGGCTCAAGTTCCTGTGCAAGTGGACGGAGTTGCGCGTCGACAACGCAAAGACTCCGTTCACGTCGCGCTTGCACGAGGGACAGATCCTCCGCATCCCGATAAACCACTTCGAGGGCAACTGGTATAGCGCTCCCGACGAGCTCGACGTGCTTCGCCGAAACGGCCAGATCGTCCTTCGTTACGTCGACAATCCGAACGGAGCGCTGGACGACGTCGCGGGCATCACGAACGAGACCGGCAACGTGTTCGGCCTGATGCCTCACCCGGAGCGAGCCTCGGAAGCGCTGCTCGGCTCCGCCGACGGGATCGGGATCTTCGAGTCGATGCTCGAGCACGCCGCGGCTAGCTCACGCGCCTCCGTAGGCGCGTGAGCATCGAGGCGCGTACCCGGCGCGACGTCCACCGCGAGCTCGGCCTCACCAACGACGAGCACGCCGCGATAGTCGAGCGGCTGGGCCGCGAGCCGACGTTCACCGAGCTTGCGATGTTCTCGGTGATGTGGAGCGAGCACTGCTCGTACAAGTCGAGCCGCGTGCACCTCTCGAAGATGCCCTCGGAGGGCGCGCACATCCTCGTCGGGCCGGGTGAGGGGGCCGGGGTCATCGAGGTAGCGCCGGGCGTGGCGGTCGCGTGGAAGGCCGAGTCGCATAACCATCCGTCGTTCGTCGAGCCGTTCAACGGCGCCGCGACCGGAGTGGGCGGCATCGTGCGCGACATCCTCTCGATGGGCGCGCGTCCGATCGCGCTCATGGACCCGTTGCGTTTCGGCCCCCTGGACGACGCGCGTACGCGCTACCTCGTGGACGGCGTCGTGCACGGCATCTCGTCGTATGGCAACTCGATCGGCGTTCCCACCGTGGGTGGCGAGACGGTATTCGAGGACTGTTACGCCGCGAACCCGCTCGTCAACGTCGCGTGCCTCGGGGTGATCACCGGCCCGCTCGCGCACGGGCGCGCGGAGGGGCCCGGCAACGCGGTCGTCCTGATCGGCTCCTCGACCGGCCGCGACGGGATCGGCGGCGCGAGCGTGCTCGCATCGGCGGAGTTCGACGACGCGTCGATGGAGAAGCGACCGTCGGTCCAAGTCGGTGATCCCTTCTCGGAGAAGCTGCTGATCGAGGCGTGCCTCGAGCTGTTGAAGAGCGATCTCGTAGTCGGGATCCAGGACCTCGGGGCCGGCGGGATCGCGTGCCCGACGTCGGAGATGAGCGCCAAGGCAGGAACCGGCATGCGCGTGCACGTCGAGAACGTTCACCGGCGCGAGCCGGGCATGGAGCCGTTCGAGGTCATGATCTCGGAGTCGCAAGAGCGCATGATGGCCGTCGTCGAGCCGGCGCGCGTCGACCAAGTACTGGCCGTATGCGCGCGCTGGGGCCTCGACGCCAACGTGATCGGCGAGGTGACGTCCACGGGACGGCTCGAGGTCATGCACGAAGGCGAGCGGGTCGCGGACGTGCCGGTCGACGCCCTCGCCGAGGACGGGCCGGTATACGACCGCCCGCTCGCACGCCCGCAGTGGATCGAAGATCTCCACGCGCGCTCGCCTGGAGATGACGCGCCGGGTGATCTCGAGAAGTCGCTGCTCGCGTTGCTCGGCTCTCCGGAGATCGCGTCCAAGCGATGGGTGTGGGAGCAGTACGACCACATGATCTTTCTGGGCACCGTGCAGGGGCCGGGCGGAGATGCGGCCGTGGTGCGGCTCCCGGATTCCGACGTGGGTGTCGCGATAACCGTCGACGGGCCGGGACGGCTCTGCTATCTCGATCCGTACGAGGGCGCGAAGCTCGCGGTTGCGGAGGCCGCGAGGAACGTCGCGTGCACGGGCGCGCGACCGCTGGCGATCACGAACTGCCTGAACTTCGGCAATCCCGAGAAGCCCGACGTGATGTGGCAGTTCGCAGAGGTAGTGAGGGGAATCTCGGACGCCTGCCGGGCGTTCGATACACCTGTGACCGGCGGAAACGTGTCCTTCTACAACGAGACGAACGGCCGCGCGATCTACCCGACGCCCGTCATCGGGATGCTCGGCTCGATCGACCCGGCCGCGCGCGCAGTTGGGCTGGCGCTGTGCAACGAAGGCGACGTGATCTACGTCCTCGGTGAGACGCGCGACGACGACTTCGGCGGCAGCGACTACGCAAAGGTCGTCAACGGCGTCGTCGCCGGGCGGCCCCCGCGCCTCGACCTCGATGCCGAAGCTCGCCTCCACAGGCTGCTCGTCGACGCCGCGGGCCGCGCGCTGCTGAAGTCCGCGCACGATGCCTCCGGCGGAGGGCTCGGCGTCGCGCTGGCCGAGTCGGCTCTCGCCGGCTCGATCGGCTTCACCGTCGAGGTACCGGGGGCCGAGCCGCACCGGTGGCTGTACTCGGAATCGCCCTCGCGGGCGGTCGTCTCGGTTGCGGCGGAACAAGCCGACGAGCTCGAGGCAGCGGCGGCCGCGGCGGGCGTGCCGGCATACCGGGCGGGCGTGGTCGGAGGCGGCGAGCTCCACTTCGGAGTCGTTCGCATACCCCTGTCGGTGGCGGCGGAGGCGCACGAAGGCGGCTTCGCTGCGGCCCTCTCCGTTACCATCGACGGATGAGAGGGGAAGCTCATGGCCGGTGAAGCGCGCGATGCCTGTGGCGTCGTCGCCATCTACGCCCCCGGAGAGGACGTCGCCCGGCTCACGTATCACGCCCTCTACGCCCTCCAGCATCGCGGCCAGGAGTCGGCGGGCATAGCCGTCTCGGACGGCCAGACGATCGTCGTCTACAAGGAGCTGGGGCTCGTCGCGCAGGTATTCGACGAGACGGTGCTGAAGAGCCTGCGGGGACACCTCGCGATCGGCCACGTGCGCTACTCGACGACGGGCTCGACCTCGTGGGAGAACGCGCAGCCGAGCTTCAAGAGCGCGGTCGCCGGACAGATCGCGCTCGCTCACAACGGCAATCTCGTGAACTCGGTCGAGCTCAAGCGTTCGCTCGCCCAAGCCGGCGGCGACCCGACGCCCCGGACCGCGCAGCTCCCGTCGACGTCGGACACCGATCTCGTGGCCGCGCACATCGCGCGGGCGAACGAGGGCGACACCAAGAAAGCGATCCTCGAGGTGCTGCCGAAGCTCTCGGGCGCTTACTCGTTCACGATGATGGACGAGGGCCGCGTGTACGGCGCCCGCGACCCGCAGGGATTCCGGCCGTTGTGCATCGGGCGACTGCCGGACGGAGGCTGGGTGCTCGCCTCGGAGACGTGCGCGCTCGACCTCCTCGGTGCGACCTTCATCCGCGACGTCGAGCCCGGCGAGTTCGTGATGGTGGACGAGAACGGGCT
>DATBND010000210.1:0-2003 GCA_036554505.1 Actinomycetota bacterium
AGGCGAAGGCCGCCCTGGAGCAGGGGTTCGAGAGCGGGCAGCTCGAGGCAAGCGCCGAGCTCGGGACGTATGCGGCGACCGCCGGGGGCCTCCTCGGCCTCCTGGGCGGGATCATGGGCGTCGTCGCCGCAGGCCGGATCCGCAGAGAGCAATCCGCCGGCACGGCGCCGCCACCGGCCGCAGCGACCGGGGCAGCCCCGCCGCCGGCCGACACGACCACGACCACCCCGCCGGCCGGGACCGACACGGGCACGGGGGCCGCTCCCCCGCCGGACGCCTGACCGGCCGCAGCCCCAGGCCGAAGGGCGCTCGAGCGGGCTAGTGGCGCGTCGAGGAGATCAGGACCCTCTTTAGCGCCTCGAACTCCTCGAGGCACTTGCCCGAGCCGATGGCGACGGCGAACAGCGGGTCCTCGGCGATGTGGATCGCCATACCAGTCTCGTGCTTGAGGCGCTCGTCGAGGCCCTTGAGTAGCGAGCCGCCTCCGGCGAGCACGATGCCCTTGTCCATGATGTCGGACGCGAGCTCGGGCGGAGTCTTGTCGAGCGTGTTCTTGACCGCGTCGACGATCGCGTTGACGGGCTCCTCGATCGCGCGACGGATCTCCTCGGCCGCGACCACGATCGTCTTCGGAAGTCCCGTTACGAGATCGCGACCGCGTATCTCCGCGGTCGGCTCCTCCGGCATCGGGAACGCGGAGGCGATCGCCATCTTGATCTCTTCCGCGGTGCGCTCGCCGAGCATCAGCGAGTACTCCTTCTTTATGTAGTTGATGATCGACTCGTCGAGCTCGTCACCGCCGATGCGGATCGACTGACTGGTGACGATTCCGCCGAGCGACACGACCGCGACCTCGGTCGTTCCTCCGCCGATGTCGACGACCATGTTCCCGGTCGGCTCGTGTACGGGAAGGCCCGCGCCGATCGCGGCAGCCATCGGCTCTTCGATGATGAACGCGCTGCGCGCGCCTGCAGAGATCGTCGCCTCTTCGACCGCGCGTTGCTCGACACCGGTGATGCCCGAGGGAACGCACACGACCACGCGGGGCTTCGCGAGGAACGACCGGCGGTGCACCTTCTGGATGAAGTAACGGAGCATCTTCTCGGTCACGTCGAAGTCGGCGATGACGCCGTCCTTCAGCGGACGGATCGCAACGATGTGCGCGGGAGTCCGGCCGATCATGCGCTTGGCCTCGGCCCCCACCGCGAGGATCGCCCCGGACTTCGTGTTGATCGCTACGACGGACGGTTCGTTGAGCACGATGCCGCGCCCGCGCACGTACACGAGCGTGTTCGCCGTGCCGAGGTCGACCGCCATGTCGCGCCCGATGACCTGGAAGAGGCTGTCCACTGGGTGACTCCTGTGACTTGTGTTGTGTGTGAGCAGGCGAGACTAGCCGAAAAAGAGGTTGATCTCCCTCTCGGCGGACTCCGGCGAGTCCGAGCCGTGGACGATGTTCTCGGTGATGGCATTGGCGAAATCACCGCGAATCGACCCCGGAGCGGCGTCGAGCGGGTTCGTGGCTCCCATGATCTGCCTCATGCCCGCGACCGCGTCGGTGCCCTCTACGACCATCGCGACGACCGGCCCGGACGTGATGAACGAGACCAGCTCGCCGAAGAACGGCTTCTCCAGATGCTCGGCGTAGTGCTTCTTTGCGAGCGTCTCGTCGATCGTGAAGAGTCTCATCTCACGCAGCTCGTAGCCCTTGGTCTCGATCCTGCGCACGACCTCGCCCACGAGCCGCCTGCGCACGCCGTCGGGCTTGACCATGATGAACGTCTGTTGTGTGTCTGCCACCTGTCACCTCCGTAAAGAGCGGAACCGTAGCAGCCCGGCACCACGACTTTTGGTCCTCCACCGACGGCGGTCTCAACCGATCGACGCAACAACCTCGGCGAGCTTCTCTGCCGGCGTCTTCCAGCCAAGGGTCTCACGAGGCCGGCCATTGAGGAGATGAGCCGCTTTCTCTAGCTCGCCATCGGTGACTCGAGAAAGGCCGC
>DATBND010000221.1:0-6561 GCA_036554505.1 Actinomycetota bacterium
AATGCCGATGGCACGAACCAGCGCGCGCTGGCGACTCGTGAGGCCGGCTTCAACGGCTACGGCTCGTTCTCGTGGTCGCCCGACTCGACGCGCATCGCCGCGTCGGGGCTGATCGTCGTCGACGCGAGCACGGGCGCGATCACGAGGCTCGATCCCGGCAACGAGCCCGACTGGTCGCCGGCGTCGGACGAGATCGCGTTCGAGGCGAACGGCATACATGCGGTCGAGCCGGATGGAAGCGCCCGGCGACAGATCGTCCCGCCGCCGGCGTCCCGGCCGTCGTGGTCGCCGGACGGCGATGAGATCGCATACGTCCTGGGTCGGGGTGGCGGCCAACCGGGTCAGGTCTACGTCGCCGATGCCGACGGGAGCGAGGTGCGGCAGGTCAGCACGAGTGGAGCGTTCTACATCACCCCCGCGTGGTCGCCCGACGGAGAGCGGCTCGCGTTCACCGGATCGGGCTACGCGCTGCACGTGGTGAACGCAGACGGCACGGGTGAGGACAGGATCGGCGATTACGGGTACTCGTCGGACCCGGCGTGGTGCCCCGACGGGACGCTCTACTTCACCGCTCAGGACGGCGACTCGGAATACGGCATCTACGCGTTGAGCACCACCGGTAACCACGCGCTCGTCACCCCGGGCGTACAACCCGATTGCAGCCTCGACGGAAAGATCGCGTTCGCGCGCTCCGGCGACATCCACGTCATGGTCCCCGGCCAGGCGGGTGAGCCTCAGTTGACTACGACCGAGGACCGTTCCGAGTTCCGACCGCAGTGGTCGCCGGACGGATCGAAGATCGCCTACTACAGCTTGGGCGAGATACCCCCGCCGACCACGGTCGACCGCACCATCACGCTCTCGCTCGAGAAGCACCTGGTGGCGCGCGGCGAGGTCAGCCCAGGCGACGGCCGCTGCCGGACCTTCGTGCGTATCCAGAAGATGACGACCAACGGATGGAAGACCCTCGAGGAGCGCACGTCGCGCTCGGACAACCTGTTCAGGACGAAGCTCCCCGACCGGCCCGGCCTCTATCGCGCGGTCGCCCCCAGCCACGCGTCGGCCTTCCACCAATACCTCTGCCAGAGGGCCAAGAGCGAGATCGTCAAGCACACTCACCGCCCCCCCGGAGCAACCGGCCGAAATACCTCGCCATAAATTCACGAGGCCACTAGGCTGATCCGAGAGCTCACCGACGAAGAGAGGTACACCGTGCGTCGAAGCGTTGCGACAACCACCCTGGCCGTTCTGATGATCGGCGCGGTGGCCGCGCCGGCCCTCGCGTGCGCGGGCCTCGTCGCGCCCAACGGCTCCGTCCGGCTCCTACGGACGTCGACGCTCGCCGGCTATCACAACGGCATGGAGCACTACGTCACCTCGTTCGAGTTCCAGGGAGGCGGAGCGAAGTTCGGGTCGATCGTGCCGTTGCCCGGCGTCCCCGACATCAACGACAAGGGCATCTACCGCGTGACCCGCGCCGGCAAGTGGACGCTCCAGCGCCTGCAGCGCGAGACGCAGCCAGCGCCCGTCCCCGCGGCCGAAGGAAGCGGCGGCTCGGCGGATAGCGGGGGCAAGGCCGAGGAGCTCTACGAGACCGAGATCGACGGCCTCGTCATAACGATCCTCGAAGGAGGGAGCCGCGCCGTCGGGAAGTGGGCCAAGGAGGAGGGCTTCAGCCTCACGCCGGACGCGCCCGAGGTACTTCGCTTCTACGCGCAGCGCAGCAAGATCTTCATGGCCGTGCGCTTCGTGCCCGAGAAGGCGCGCAAGAAGAAGCTCGAGGAGGGTGACGGGGTGCCGATCCACCTCCGCATCCCGACCGACAACCCGTGGGTGCCGTTGCGCATCCTTGGCCTCGGCAAGAAGGCCGGAGGAGACGTCGACGCCGACGTGTACCTCTTGACCGACATCCAGCCCTCCTTGCTGCCGGCCCCCGTCGCGCCCGGAGAGCGCGGCCTCGTGCTGGAGCGCAGCGAACAGGCGTCCGACGACTTGCTCGACGATCTCCGCGGTGACCGCGGCATGAATTGGATACCCGAGGAGTCGTGGCTCACGTACCTGCGTGTCGACTCGGACGCGGGAGACCTCACCTACGACCTCGCCATCGACGCGAGCGGCAACGGCGCGCCGAGCGAGGAAGACGCCTACGGAAAGCAGAAGGAAGAGGACGAGTCGACCGACGATCCGTACACGGGCCTTCTGTTCGGGCTCGCGCTCGTGCCTCCGCTGGGCTTCGGCGCGCTGCGCGCGCGCCGGTCGGCATCCACGCGCGGATGACCCGCAGGGTCGCTGCGGCGGCCCTGCTCGTGGCAGCGGTCGCGTGCGCGCCGAGCGAGCCCGCGGCCCCCGGTGAGCGCACGGTTCACGTCAAGCTGCGTTTCTCGCGCTTCGTCCCCGACCACTTCGAGTTCCCGGCGGGAACGACGGTGACGTTCGTCGTCGAGAACCGCGACCCGATCGACCACGAGTTCCTTATCGGCGACGAGGCCGCGCAGCAAGCGCACGAGGACGGGACGGAGGCGCATCACGGCGCCAAGCCGGGGGAGATCTCCGTGCCCGCCGGCAAGACGCGCGCGACGACCTATACGTTCGAGGAGCCGGGCACGCTCTTGATCGGTTGCCATCTCCCGACCCATTACGACTATGGGATGCGAGGCGACATCGAGGTGACCGGCTAGCTCGCCCGATCGGCCCTGCCGCAAGAGACGGACATTTCGGGCGCGCCGGTGGCGGATGCGCGCAGGGAGGATTCGAGCGCCGCGGCGACGAACTAGACCTCATCTCGTTCGCCAGCCCGGAGGTCGTGAAATGAGGAAGTGGGTTCCGCTCGTCGCGTCCATGGTCGTGGCGGCGCTTCCGCTTCCGAACGCCTTCGCGCAGGTGCCGCAAGGCGACCCCACGGACCTCCCCGTCCTCTCGGAGGAGACCCGGCGCGGCACGGGCACGGCCGTCGACGTCGTTGGGCCGTCCCCGGTCGCGAAGGTGGTCGACGGTTCGATCGCCGACTGGGTCGGCGAGCCCAGCCGTTACGGCGGCACGCTCGTGTACAGCGGCGGCGAGCTCGTCTACCAGGACCACCTCTTCGACGCACACGGCGCCGACGACGGCCGCGACGCGGCGCGCTTCGAGCGGACCGACCCTGCAGAGGAAGTCATTCCCGGCCTCTACCGGCTCGACGCGCTGAGCCAGGCCGACGCCCCGGGCGAGCTCGGGATCGAGATGCCCGACCAGTACAGGTACGACGACACCTACGGGGACGCGGTCGACCATCAGGACTCGGCCGATCTCGAAGAGGTGCGCGTCGCGATATCCGGCGACGACCTCGCCCTCCTCGCGCGCACGACGACGATGGCAGGTGCGAAGGACACCGCGCTCGTCCTTCTGGCCGACACGCTGCCGGGAGATACCGCTCGCACCGTGCCGTTCAACAGCGGGCTGACCAGCAACGTCGCGGACGTGGCGGTGTTCGTCGCCGACGGGACGGTGCGCGTCGCGGACCTCGCGACCGGCGAGATCTATTCTCCCGCCGGCAGTGCCGTCTCGTCCCCGACCGGGTTCACGAACGCGCTCGAGGCTTCGGTCCCCCTGTCGGCGCTTGCGGCTCCCGACGGCTCGCTCTCGCTCGCGCTCGCGTCCGGCAAGCCCAACGGAGAGCTGACCGGCTTTGCGAACCTGGCTCTCGAGCTTCCCGGGGAAGCCACCTATCCGAACGTCGCGAACGTCGCGTTCCGCCTCGACGAGCCCGTGCGCATGTGGTTCGAGAAGAACCAGGCGCTGGCCCTCAACGCGCACACGATCGACCGGTTCTTCCTGAGCGTGGACACCGCAGCGTTGGGCTCAGGCGCGTCACAGGAGTACATGCCGGGGCCCGGCTACCACGACCGCATCTTCACCTCGGATCTTGGCACCGGCGTGCCCAGGGAGGGCGGGCAGAACGGCGTCTTCCAGCACTACGGCGTGTACGTGCCGAGCAGCTACGACGGCAGCGAGACGCCGCTGCAATGGTGGCTCCACTGGCGCGGCGGCACGGCGCACAGCGGCGCCTCGGTCGTACCGAAGGTCATGACGCAGCTCGGCGAGGACCGCGACACGATCGTCGTCGCCCCCTCGGGCCGCGGCACGTCCACCTGGTACGTCGGCCGCGGTCACGTCGACTTCCTCGAGGTATGGGCGGACCTCTTCGACACCTTCGCCATCGATCGCGACCGCGTCTACGTGAGCGGCCACTCGATGGGTGGGTGGGGGACCTACCTGCTGACTCTCCTCTACCCGGACCGCTTCGCGGCGGGTGCTCCCGTTGCAGGCCCGGTGACCCAGGGGGCGTGGACCGGGCTCGACTTCGGCGAGCAGTGTGACGAGTTCGCGTTCGAGGAGTACACGCCCTGCTACATCAGCGCGAACGGCAGCCGGCCGCGCGACCAGCACACGCGCAAGCTGCTCGAGAACGCGCGCCACGTCCCTTACGCAATCCTCCACGGCACCGACGACGAGCTCGTGCCTTACCCGGGAGTCGCGCGCCAGGCCCAGCGGCTCGTCGAGCTCGGCTACCGCCACCGCTTCTACACGTATCCGGGATACGAGCACTACTCGCATCCCGTCGCCGATCAGTGGGCCGAGATGGGGAGCTACCTGCACTCGTTCACGCGACCGGCGAACCCGGCCCACGTCACGTACCAGCGCAGCATGCCGTTCGAGCTCGCGACCGAGGAGGTCCAGTCCGACGGCGCAAAGCTGGACTTCGACTTCGACTCCGCCTACTGGATGTCCGAGCTCACCCCGCGCGAGGCGCGCGGCAACGCTTTCTTCGACGGCCGCTCCCTCGCGATCGAGGAGCAGCCCTACGTCGTCGCGCCGGACACGACGCCTCCGACGGCTCCCGGCCAGACCGGCCCTTACGTCGTCGAGGGACTGCAGTGGATCGACGACCCCACGAAGGAGCCTGCTCCCACGACCAACGGCTTCCACGTCACGGTGAGCGGCACGAAGGCGGTGCGGCTCGATCTCGGTCGCATGAAGGTCGCGGCATCCGAACCGATCGCTGCGACGGTGTGGACCAACGACGGCGCGCTCGACCTCCGCCTCGACGGCGGCTGGATTGCGGTGCCCGAGGTCACGATCGACGACGAGCCGGTCCAGGTCACGCTCGACTCCGGCGTCCTGGACGTCCCGGTCCCGCAGGGGGAGCACACCCTCGGGATAACCCCCGGGCAGGGAGGCGCCGTCGCTACGTCGCTTGCGTTCACGCCCGGCTCGGACCGCAGCGCGCAGTACTCGGACTCCGCGACGCTCGAGGCGAGGCTCGCGGAGGCGAGCCGCGCGCCGATCGCCGGCCGCGCGCTGTCGTTCTCGCTCGGGTCGAGCTCGGCGACGGCACAGACCGACGGCGACGGAGTCGCGCGCGTGACGCTGCCGATCGCCGACGCGCCCGGTGACTACGCCGCAACGGTCAGCTTTGCGGGGGCCGACGGTGCCCTCGATCCCGCGCTCGCGACGGAGGCCGTCTCGATAACCCGGGACGACTCCGCCACCGCGATGGTGTCGGGCGGCGGAAAGAGCCCTCTCATTGCGGAGCTCACCGACGCAGACTCCGCATCGGGCCTGGCCGGCCGGACGATCGTCTTCTTCGCCGACGGTGACCGGGTGGGCGCGGCAACGACGAATGCGGACGGCGTCGCATCGATGGAGTCTCCGAAGAACAAGCGGGGCAAGGGCGTCGTCTTCGAGGCGGTCTTCGAGGGAGACACGTTCTACGCGCGCTCCTCGGATACTCGATAGCGATCGCCCTACGGCAGCGATGAGGTCCGCGAAGCTCGTCATCCTTCTCGCGCTCGCGCTGTTGTGGCCGGCGGGGTTCGCGCAGGGCGGGGGACCGAGTCACGCGCGGATCGCCTTTCAGCGCAGCGGCAACAATCGCAAGGGCCTGCAGATCTGGACGATGCGGCCGGACGGCAGTTACCAGCGACGCCTGACCCGCGCTCACATCGACTACAACCCCGTGTGGTCTCCCGACCGAACCAAGATCGTCTTTCAGCGACTGCTCACCGACGAGCACGTCGACCTCTTCGTCATGAACGCGCGCGGTAGGAAAGCGACTCGTCTGACGACGGCCAAGAACCTCGACGGCTATGCGGCATGGTCACCCGACGGGGGGCGCATCGCATACACGCGCAACTTCAAGCGTGACGGCGACATGACGTCCCAGATCTTCTTGATGGACGCGGACGGCTCGGACGTCGAGCAACTCACGAACAGCAAGTTCTCCAGCGCCCTTCCGACGTGGTCGCCGACGGGCCGCCGCATCGCGTTCATTAGCGGCAACGCGTGCGAGTCACGCCGCCAGCGCAAGTGCGGCACCGCCGTCTACGTGATGCAGGCCGACGGGACGGATCGAGAGCGCATCAGCCCCTTCAACCGGACCACCCATGCGGAGTACCCGGCGTGGTCGCCGAACGGGCGATGGATCGCGTACGACCGGACGGGGGACTGTTGCCTTCACACCGGCATCTATCTCGTACGTCCGAGCGGGGCCAAGCACCATCGGATAACGAACAACGTCGTCCG
>DATBND010000284.1:0-10634 GCA_036554505.1 Actinomycetota bacterium
TGGGTGCCCTTACCGGCGCCCTGCGGACCAAAGATGATGAGTCTCATCCAAGGACTACTTCAGGAAGCCTTCGTAGTGACGCATCATCAGCTGCGACTCGATCTGCTTCATCGTCTCGAGCATGACGCCGACCGTGATCAGGATCGACGTCCCGCCGAAGGGCAGCTGCTGGATGTTCTGAGTGGCGAGGAAGATCGACGGCATCAACGCGATCGCCGCGACGAACAACGCGCCGGGCAGGGTGATCCTCGTGAGGATGCGATCGAGGTACTCGGCCGTGGCACGGCCCGGCCGGATACCGGGGATGAATCCGCCGTACTTCTTCATGTTGTCGGCGACGTCGGTGGGGTTGAACGTGATGGCCGTGTAGAAGTACGCGAAGAACACGACCATGATCCCGTAGATCGCCATGTAGATACCGCTCGACGGGTTGACGAGGTTGTTCTCGATGAAGCTCTGGATGCCCGGCTGATGGATGACGTTCTGCAACAGGCTCGGTATGTAGAGGACGCTCGAAGCAAAGATGATCGGGATGACGCCGGCCTGGTTGACCTTCAACGGGATATAGGTCGAGCTCCCGCCGTACATCTTGCGACCGACCACACGCTTTGCGTACTGCACCGGAATGCGCCGCTGCCCCTGTTCCATCAGCACGATCGCCACGATGACGAGCAGCGCGATGACGCAGATGATGATGAACGAGGGCAAGCCCTTCTGGTCGAGGATGCCCTTCCCCTCGCTGGGCAGCCTCGAGATGATCGAGGCGAAGATGAGGATCGACATGCCGTTACCGATGCCGCGCTGAGTGATCAGCTCGCCGAGCCACATGATCAGGGCCGTGCCGGCCGTCAGAGAGAGCACGATCAGACCCACACGGGCCGCGGAGAAGTTGGGGATGAGGTCGACGGGCGTCCCCGTAGCGTCGGTCAGCTGGCCGTTGTGGAAGAGGAACGCAAGCCCCGTCGACTGCATCAGCGCCAGCATGACGGTGAGATAACGCGTCCACTGCGTGATCTTCTTGTAGCCGGTCTCGCCCTCCTTGGACCATGCCTCGAGCTTCGGGATCACGACCGTCAGCAGCTGCATGATGATCGACGATGTGATGTACGGCATGATCCCCAACGCGAAGATCGCCATCTGCGTGAGAGCCCCGCCGGAGAACAGGTTGATGAACGCGAACACGCCATCCTGCGCGCCGTTGGCGAATCGTTGCGCCTCGCCGACGTCGATACCGGGAGTCGGGACGTGTGAGCCCAGCCGGTAGACCGCGATGATCAGCAGCGTGAACAGCATCTTCTTCCGAAGATCGGGAATCTTGAACGCGTTTACGAACGCTCCGAGGATGTTCACTTAGCGCCTTTCTTCTTCTTGCTCTTCGCGCCCGGGACTACCTCGACACTGCCGCCCGCGGCCTCGATCTTCGACCGAGCGCTAGCAGAGAACGCGTGGGCCTTCACGGCCACGGCGCGATCGATCTCGCCGCGCCCGAGGACCTTGATGAGCTTGTCGCGCTTGTGGACGAGCCCGCTGGCGCGGAGCTCGTCCGGCCCGATGTCGGACCCCTCGAGCGACGCGACGTCGCCGACGTTCACCGCCCCGTAGACGATCTTGTTCGGCGGGGTGAAGCCCTTGAGCTTCGGGATCCGGCGCGTGATGGGCATCTGCCCACCCTCGAAGAACATATGCACCTCGCCACGGGCTTTCGTGCCCTTCGTCCCACGGCCGGCGGTCTTCCCGCGACCCGATCCCTCGCCGCGACCGACCCTCTTGCGCAGCTTCACCGCGCCGGGGGCCGGATGCAGGTTGTGAGGTTTCATTCGTCGATCTCCTCGACCTCGACCAGGTGCTCGACGGCCCTAATCATGCCTCTAATCTCCGGCTTGTCCTCGTGGACGACCGACTGGCCGAGCCGGCGCAAGCCCAGGGCGCGGACGGTGCCCTGCTGCTTGGCCCCGCGCGACAGCGCCGATCTCACCTGGGTGACCTTCAATTTGCTCATCGGAACCTTCCTGGCTATTGCCTGTCGCCCGCGACGGCTGGGCCCTGCAAGAGCCATGGCGGGGCGACCTCCTCGGGCGTCTTGCCGCGCTTCTTGGCAATGGTCTCGGCCGTGTCGAGGCTTCGAAGCGCCTTGACCGTCGCATGGATGATGTTGATCGCGTTGTCCGAGCCGAGGGACTTCGAGAGTATGTCGCGGATCCCCGAGCACTCGACGACGGCGCGCACCGGGCCGCCGGCTATGACGCCCGTACCCGGCGAGGCAGGCTTCAGCAGCACGACGCCGCCCGACTCCTCGGCGAGGATCTCGTGCGGGATCGTCTGTCCCACCATCGGGACCCTGAAGAAGTTGCGCTTGGCCTCCTCGACGCCCTTCTGGATGGCTGCGGGCACCTCGCGCGCCTTGCCGTAGCCGACGCCCACTTGGCCGTTCGCGTCGCCGACCACGACGAGGGCCGTGAACGAGAACCGTCGTCCGCCCTTGACCACCTTCGCGACGCGGTTGATCGAGACGACCCTCTCTTCGTACTGCGCGCGGTCGTCGCCCCCTCGAGGGCCGCGACCTCCGCCTCCTCCTCGTGCCATCAGCCGATTCCTTTCCTGGCCATCAGAACTCCAGTCCGCCGTCGCGAGCGCCGTCCGCGAGCGCCTTCACGCGCCCGTGGTACATGAACCCGCCGCGATCGAAAGCGACGGCCGTGACGCCGGCGTCCTTGGCACGGGCGGCGAGCGCGCGCCCGACTTCTTTCGCGTTTGCGATCGGGTCGTCCCCGTCCTTCGTCGCAAGGCTCGACGACGACGCGATGGTCCTGCCCGCGAAGTCGTCGATCACCTGCGCGTAGATGTGACGGTTCGAGCGGAACACGGCGAGCCGCGGGCGCTCGGGCGTGCCGACCACCTTCTTGCGCACGCGCCGGTGCCGCCTGGTGCGCGAGCGGACCTTCTCGTTGGTCTTCATGTCGTTAAGCCCCCGCCTTCGCGGCCTTGCCGGCCTTGCGCCTGATGTGCTCGCCCTCGTAACGGATGCCCTTGGCCTTGTAAGGCTCGGGCTTGCGGATCGCGCGGATCTCGGCGGCGGTCTGGCCCACGAGCTCCTTGTCGATGCCGCGAACTGTGATCCGCGTCGGGGCCGGGACCTCGAACTCGATCCCGTCCGGCGCCGGCTTGCGCACCGTGTGCGAGTAGCCGACGGCGAGCTCCAGGTCCGAGCCCTGCTTCTGCGCGCGGTAGCCGACCCCGTGGATCTCGAGACGCTTCTCGTAGCCCTCGGTCACGCCCTGAACCATGTTGGCGATCAGCGACCGGATCAATCCGTGGAGGGCGTGCGCCTCGCGCGTCTCTTTCGTGCGAGCGACGCGGATCTCCTCGTCGACCTTCTCGACGGTGATCTCCTCGGGGAACGATCGTTGGAGCTCTCCCTTGGGGCCGTTCACCGTGATCCGCTGGCCGGTCACGCTGATCTGCACGCCGGATGGGATCGCTATGGGGGCCTGTCCTACTCGTGACATCGCTGAAGTTCCCTTCTCACCACACGTATGCGAGCACTTCGCCGCCGACCTTGGCGCGGCGAGCCTGCTTGTCGGTCATGACTCCCTGAGACGTCGAGATGATCGCCACGCCGAGCCCGCCGAGCACTCTCGGCAGCTCCTGGGCTCCTCGATAGACGCGCCGGCCCGGCTTGGAGATACGGCGGATCCCGGCGATGACGCGCTCGCGCTCGTCCGAGTAGCGCAGGCGGATCTTGATCACGGGATGCCCGTTGTCCGCGTCGATCTCGTAGGAGTCGACGTAGCCCTCGTCCACGAGGATGCGGGCGATGTTCTCCTTGATCTTCGAGCTCGGGATGGACACCTCGTCGTGCATCGCGGAGGACGCGTTACGCACGCGCGTGAGCATGTCCGCGATCGGATCGGTCATCGTCATCTCTTAGAACACCTCACCAGCTAGCTTTCGTGATCCCTGGGATCTCACCGTTGTGCGCCATGTCCCTGAAGCACAGACGGCACAGACCGAAGCGCTTGTAGACCGCGCGCGGACGCCCACAGCGCTTGCAGCGCGTGTACGCGCGGACCTTGAACTTCGGTCTCGCCTCAGCCTTGTTCCTGAGAGCCTTCTTTGCCATGCGCCCTCCTAGCTCTGCTGCCTCAGCGGGAAGCCGAGGGCCAGCAGCAGCGCTCTGCCGTGCTCGTCGTTCGTCGCGGACGTCACGATGGTCACGTCCATTCCTCGCGTGGTGTCGATGTCGTCGTAGTCGATCTCGGGGAACACGAGCTGCTCGGTCAGCCCGAACGAGTAGTTGCCCCGCCCGTCGAACGAGTTCTCGTTGAGCCCACGAAAGTCACGTATGCGCGGGAGCACGATCGACATCAGCCGGTCGAGGAACTCCCACATCCGGTCGCCGCGCATTGTCACGCTGGCCCCGATAGGCATGCCCTCGCGGATCTTGAAGGTGGCGATCGACTTGCGGGCCCGGCGGATCGTCGGCTTCTGCCCCGTGATCATCGTCAAGTCCTTGACCGCGCCGTCGAGGAGCTTGGCGTCCTTGGGGGCCTCGCCGACACCCATGTTGACCACGATCTTCTCGGGCTTCGGGACCTCCATGACGTTGCCGAGGCCGAGGTCGGCCTGTAGCCGCGCGCGCAGCTCATCGCGATAGCGATCCTTCAACCTCGGTGTGTACGTCGCTTGTGCCAATTGGATCTCCTCGCCTACAGCTCGGTTCCGCACTTCTTGCAGATGCGGATCTTGGCCCCGCTCTGCTCCATCCGGTAACCCACGCGAGCGCGTCCGTCGGTCGGGCACACGAGCGCCACGTTCGAGATGTCGACGGGGCCCTCCTTGTGAGCGATGCCGCCCTCCTGCGCCCCGCGCCGGTTCATGCGGATCTTCTCGTGGCGCGTGTTGCGGTTGACGCCCTCGACGATCACGCGACCCTTCTTCGGGATGACCTCGAGCACCCGGCCCTGTGCCCCGAGGTCCTTGCCCCCGATGACGACGACCTGGTCACCCTTCTTGATCTTGATGGCCATCAGAGAACCTCCGGTGCCAACGAGATGATCTTCATGAAGCGCTTCTCGCGCAGCTCGCGCGCCACGGGGCCGAAGATGCGCGTGCCGCGCGGCTGCATCTGCGCGTCGACGATCACCACCGCGTTGTCGTCGAACTTGATGTAGCTGCCGTCGCCGCGGCGCCGCTCCTTGGCGGTGCGCACGACGACCGCCTTGACGACGTCGGACTTCTTCACGGCTCCTCCCGGGATCGCGTCCTTGACGGTGCAGACGACGATGTCCCCGATGCCGGCATAGCGCCGGCGGGACCCGCCCAGCACCTTGATCACGAGCACCTCACGGGCCCCCGTGTTGTCTGCAACGCGACACCTGCTCTCTTGCTGAATCACGAGGCTCTCCCGACGGCGCTGCTGTCCGCCTGCCGAGCGAAACGCGCCCCTCGCAAGGCCGCAGGGAGCGTGCGTACCTGGAAGGTACGTGCGCGACCGAGAACGCCGCGAGGGGCGACGTTGCAGCCGGCAGAGGGCAGCACGTGTCGTTGGGAGAGCCTCATCACTTCGCCTTTTCTACGATCTCGACGACGCGCCACCGCTTGGTCTTCGACAGCGGGCGGGTCTCGGCGATCCGGACGACGTCGCCGACGCCCGACTCGTTGGCCTCGTCGTGCGCCTTGAGGCGCTTGTTGCGTCGCACGATCTTTCCGTAGGTCGAATGCGCCGCCGATTCACGTACCTCGACGACGACCGTCTTCTCCATGACGTCGGACACGACGCGGCCGACGTGGGACTTGCGCTTACCGCGCTCGACCGCGAGGTCGGCTTCGTTCGTGCTCATTCGTCACCTCGTTCCGTGGCGAGCTCGTGCTCGCGCAGGATGGTCTTGAGACGTGCGACCTCCTTGCGGAGCTGCCCGAGCCGCTTGTAGTTGTCTAACTGCCCAGTTGCGTTCTGAAAGCGGAGGTTGAAGAGCTCCTCCTTGGTCTCGCCGAGCTTCCGCTCGATCTCGTCGATCGGAAGGTCCCTGATCTCCGACGCCTTGGACATCACTGCACCTCCAAGGGCTGCTCACGAGCGACGAAACGGCACTTGATCGGCAGCTTGTGCGCCGCCAGCCGAATCGCCTCGCGCGCGAGCGGCTCGGGGATCCCGGCGATCTCGAACATGACGCGGCCCGGCTTCACCACGGCGACCCAGAACTCGGGGTTCCCTTTTCCGGATCCCTGCCTGGTCTCGGCCGGCTTCTTCGTCACGGGCTTGTCCGGGAAGATGTTGATCCAGACCTTCCCGCCTCGACGGATGTGGCGGGTCATCGCGATTCGAGCCGCCTCGATCTGCCGGTTCGTGATCCACCCCGGCTCCACCGCCATCAACCCGAAGTCGCCGAAGTTGACCGCGGTGCCGCCCTTGGCCTGGCCGCGCATCCGGCCGCGCTGTTGCTTCCTGTGCTTGATCTTCTTCGGCTGCAGCATGGCTAGCTCGATCCCTCTTCCGTCGGCTTCTCGGCGCCATCGGTCTCGGTGCTCTCGACCTCTGCAGACGGCGGCTTGTCGCCGGTCGGCGGCGTCATGTCCTTCGGCGCGCTGGCGGACTCGCCGGGGCCTGCGCCGGGCTCCGCCTGCGGTGTCTCGGTCGCGGCGGCTCCGCCGAGGGCGGTGTCCGCGTCGCCTTCGGCGCCGGGGGCAGTTCCCTTCCCCGTCGTCCCCGTCGGAGCTCCGCGCGACAGCGGCGAGGAGCTCGGGCGCTCGTGGATCGGAGCCGGCCCGGTCGACTGCTTCGGCGCGACCCGGCGCGTGCGTACCTCGCCGGCCTTCTTCGTGCCCGTCGTCGGCCTGGCGCTGCGGGCGCGCTCCTCGGCGCCGCGACCGACGGTCTCGCCCGCCGCCAACGCCGCCTCACGGCGAAGCCTGGCGGCGTCGCGCGCGGTCGCGTACATGTCCTGGAAGGGGCCCTTGTAGATCCACACCTTCACGCCGATCCGGCCGAAGGTCGTCCGGGCCTCGGCGAATCCGTAGTCGATGTCGGCGCGCAACGTGTGCAGCGGCATCTGGCCCTCGATGTACCACTCCCGCCTGCTCATCTCGGCGCCCCCGAGACGGCCGCCGCACTGCACGCGCACACCCTTCGCGCCGTGTCGCATCGCAGTCCCGACCGCCTTCTTCATCGCACGGCGGAACGACACGCGGCTGACGAGCTGCTCGGCCACGCCCTGCGCGATCAGCTGCGCGTCGAGCTCCGGCTGCTTGACCTCGATGATGTTGAGCCGCACGTCGGTGGGCTTGCCGTAGATCTTGGATTCCATGAGCTCGAGCTGGCTGCGCAGGCGCTCGGCCTCGGCGCCGCGACGTCCGATGACGATCCCCGGACGCGCCGTGTGAGCATCGATCCGAACGCGCTCGCGCGTCCGCTCGATGTCGATGCGGCTGAAGCCGGCGTGAGGAAGCTGGCCCAGGAGGTATTCACGGATGCGCAGGTCGGCCTCGAGGTACTCGCCGTACTGCTTCTCGGTGAACCAGCGGGACTTCCAATCGGTGTGGATGCCCAGCCGGAACCCGTACGGGTGAACTTTCTGGCCCATTACTCGTCCTTCTTCCTGGTCGTCTTCCGGGCGGTGCTCTTCTTGGCCGTGCTCTTGGCACCCGTCTTCTTCGCGGACGTCTTCTTGGACGCGGTCTTCTTCTTGGAGGTCTTGTCGGGAGAGGCCTCCGTGGCGGTGCTCGCCGCGGTCTCGGCCCCTTCCTTGCCGGCCGTCGTCTTGCGAGCTCGCTTGGTCGTCTGCTTCGACGCCGGACGCTCGGGCAGCTCCGCGATCGTGTCCTCCGACCGGCCGACCACGATCGAGATGTGACAGGTGCGCTTGCGGATACGGGTCGCCCGCCCGAGGGCGCGTGGACGGAAGCGTTTGAGCGTCGGGCCCTCGTCGATCCACGCCCGCGCCACCACGAGCTCGTCGCCCGGGAGGCCGCGGTTGTGCTCGGCGTTCGCGATGGCCGACTCGAGGACCTTCGCGATCGGCGCGGCGGCGGCGCGCTGCGTGAACTTCAGCACGCGCCGGGCGTCATCGACGTGACGGCCCCGGATGAGGTTCACCACGAGGCGCGCCTTGGTCGGCGAGATCCTGACGAAGCTCGCCGAGGCCAATGCCTCCTGTGCATCCGGTGCGATCCGTGTGGCCATGGCTAAGCGATACCTCCGGTGGCGTAGTCGATGCTATGGCGAGCGAAAAGCGCGTCAGGCAAGGCCGCAGGGAGCGTGCGCACCTGGAAGGTGCGTGCGCGACCGAGAACGCAGCATGACGCTGCTTTGCAGCCGCCAGAGCGCGGCATATGCCGCCGGTGGTGTCGCATTACTTCGCTCTCGTTGCGCGCTCGGCGGACCCACCGTGGGTGCGGAACGCGCGCGTCGGCGCGAACTCGCCTAGCTTGTGTCCCACCATCGACTCGGTGACGTAGATCGGGACGTGCTTGCGGCCGTCGTGGACGGCGATCGTGTGCCCGACCATGTCGGGGATCACCGTCGAGCGCCGCGACCACGTCTTGATCACGCGCTTCTCGTTCTTCTTGTTCATCGCGTCGACCTTGAGCAACAGGTGGTCGTCGACGAACGGCCCCTTCTTGAGGCTTCTCGGCATCAGTGGTCCTCCTTGCGACGCTGGTGCGTCCCTGGCGAGCGAAAAGCCCGCCAGGCAAGGCCGCAGCGAGCGTGCGCACCGGGAAGGTGCGTGCGCGAGTGAGAACGCAGCATGGCGGAGCTTTGCAGCCGCCAGGACGTGCCGTGTGTTGCGAGGAGGTCCACTAACGGCCACCTCGCTTCTTGCCGCGGCGGCGGACTATCTGCTTGTCGGACGGCTTCCGCTTACGGGTGCGACCCTCCGGCTGGCCCCACGGGCTCACCGGGTGACGGCCACCCGACGACTTCCCTTCGCCACCGCCGAGCGGGTGGTCGACCGGGTTCATCGCGACACCACGCACCGACGGGCGCTTGTTCTTCCACCGGTTGCGGCCGGCCTTGCCGACGGACACGAGCTCGGCCTCGGCGTTGCCGACCTCGCCCACCGTGGCGCGGCAGTCGATCGGGACCGTCCGCATCTCGCCCGAGGGAAGTCGAAGGGTCGCGTTCGCGCCCTCCTTCGCAACTAGCTGCACGGATGCGCCGGCCGAGCGCGCCATCTTGCCGCCCGCGCCGGCCTTGAGCTCGACGTTGTGGACGACGGTGCCGACCGGGATGTTGCGAAGCGGCAGCGCGTTTCCCGGGCGGATGTCTGCGCCGGGGCCCGACTGGAGCATGTCGCCGATGCGCACGCGATTGGGGAGCAGGATGTAGCGCTTCTCACCGTCGAGATAGTGCAGGAGGGCGATCCGCGCGTTGCGGTTCGGGTCGTACTCGATGTGAGCGACCTTCGCGGGGACCCCGTCCTTGTTGCGACGGAAGTCGATGACGCGATAGCGCGTCTTGTTGCCGCCACCCTGATGCCGGGTGGTGACGCGGCCGTAGTTGTTGCGGCCGGCCTTCTTCGGCTTTGGCTTGAGCAGCGCCTTCTCGGGGCGCGGCCGCGACAGCTCCGAGAAGTCGGAGTGCGACTGGAACCGTCGTCCCGGAGAGGTCGGCTTTGCTTTGCGAATCGGCATGTACTCCCCTAACCCTGCTGCTCGAAGATCTCGATCTTGTCGCCCTCGGCGAGCTTCACGATGGCGCGCTTCGTGTCGTTGCGACGGCCCTCGCTGTAGCGGAACCGCTTGGCCTTGCCCTTGCGATTGATCGTGTTGACGCTGGTGACCTTGACGTTCCAGATCTGCTCGACTGCGTGACGGATCTCGGTCTTGTTCGCGTTCGGATGAACGATGAACGTGTACGCGTTCTGGTCGATCAGCGCGTACGACTTCTCGCTCACGACCGGGGCGATGATGACGTCCCTCACGTCGACTTTGGTCGAGCTCATTGCGCGGCCTCCGTGACTGCTCCGGTGTAGCGGTCGAACGCGCTCGCCGTGAAGAGCACCGCGTCGGCCACGAGCACGTCGTAGGTCGATAGCGAGCCGTAGAGCGTGAACGCCACCGACGACAGGTTCCGAAACGCGCGGTCGACCACGACCGAGCCGTCGTCGGCGGGGTCGAGCACCACGAGCAGACGTCCCTCTAACCCGGCGGCCTTCAGGGCGCGCGCTGCGGCGCCCGTGCGCGGCTCGCTCCAACCGTCGACGACCCAGATGCCCCCCGAAGCGGCCTTGTCGGCGAGCGCGGAGCGAAGCGCGGCCTTCCGCATCTTCTTTGGCACCTTCTTGACGTAGCTGCGCGGCTTGGGCCCGAAGACCGTGCCGCCGCCCACCCAGATGGGGCTGCGGATCGAGCCGTGGCGGGCACGTCCAGTCCCTTTCTGTCGCCACGGTTTCTGGCCTCCACCGCGGACCTCCGAACGCGTCTTGGTCGACGCCGTTCCCGAGCGCCCCGCGGCGAGCTGGGCGGTGACCACCTGGTGCATCAAGGGCACGTTGACCTCGCCTCCGAAGAGCTGATCCGGCAGGTCGCGCGTGCCGGTCGAGCTGCCGGTCGCGTCGATGACGGTTGCCGTCGCCATCAGCTGGCCTTCCTTCCGGCGTTGCGGCGGATGCCTCTGATCGCCGAGCGGACCATCA
>DATBND010000288.1:0-6835 GCA_036554505.1 Actinomycetota bacterium
GAGCCGGTTCGCCGTCAATCCCCAGGCGCAGAGCGTCAATCCGGGCGAGTGCACGCAGGCGATAACGGCGACGTTGCTGGACCAAAATGGCCAGCCCATTGCGGGCGCCAACGTCGACATCCACGCGGTCGGCCCGAGCGACCAGCTGAGATTCGGTCTCATCGACAACACGACGAGCGATTTCGACGACCCCGACAAGGCCCACATCAGTAGCGAGTTCGCCATCCGATGCTCGAACGAGTCGAACTTCGGGAGCCAGGGCGAGCACAACGTGCCCGGTGGTGACGACGTCAAGCACATCGAATCCGTGGCCACCGGCGGTACGACGAACGCGGGCGCGTTCGTGTTCGCGCTGTGGGCGGACGAGGCCGGGTCGACGGTGGCTACGTTGTTCGCCGACACCGATGACGACGACCAGCAAGGGCCCTCGGAGGCATCGGGCGGGGCGCGGCTCGGCTGGGGGCAGCCGGCGCCTCCTCCGGTCACCACCGTCTCGCTGCTGCCGGCGGGCCCGTCGCCGACCACCGGCCGGTGCCAGAAGATGACGCTGGTCCTTGCTGAGGACGGAGTCCCCTTGACGGGACGCAACGTGGACATCCACGCGACCGGTCCCGAGGGCATCGAGTTCTGTGACGCCGGGACGGGCCTTCCGCGCGCGCCCGACCAGGGTGGGCACGTCACGTACGCGCATCCCGAAGGCGGCGTCCACGGAGAGGCAGAGACCGACGGATCGGGTCACTTCGGGTTCGGCATCACATCCGGCTCAGCCGGCGACACGGCTCTTTTCGGGTGGATGGATCGTACGGACGACGATGTCCAGGGAGGCGACGAGCCCACCGGGAGCGGCCAGATCAGCTGGCAGCGAAGCGGACAGCGCAACATCTCCTTGCGATCGAGCAAGAGCTCCGTCCCCAAGGGGTCCCGGGTCAAGCTGTCCGGCCGGATCAGTGGCGACGACACGTGCACCGACGCGCAGACGGTGAAGCTGAAGGCGCGTTCTCAAGGCAGCCGCAAGTTCAAGGCGACCGGGACGAAGACCACCGATTCGAATGGGGCCTTCAGCTTCCGTAAGAAAGTGAAGCGTCGTACGACCTACCGCGCGATCGCGCCGCGCGACGGGGCGTGCGTGAAGGCCAAGTCGTCGACGGTCACGGTCAACGCGCGCTAAGCGCTTACATCTGAGCGCCGAGGCGCGCCGCAACCTCCTTGTAACGGCCCACCGGCACCAAGTGGACTCCGTCGAACGCGCCCGAGTCCTTGATAGTCGCTATCTGTTCGCACGCGAGGTCGATCCCGACCTCGGGGTCGTCGTCCAGCTTGTCGACGATTCGCTCGGGAATACGGATGTCGGGCATCGACGCGTTGATGCGGCGCGCCATGCGGGAGCTTGCAAGGACGAGCACGCCGGGGTAGACGCGGCCCCCGTACTCGAGCTCCTCCCTCCATCGTATTAAGCGGTCGAACGCGTAAGTGATCTGGACGAATATGAAATCGGCGCGGGTGCGCCACGCAATCGGTCGTCCCGCCTTCGTGACCGTACCGATCCGGAAGCTCGCGTATCCCTGGAAGAGAGGCCCGCTTCCGTACGCGCGCACCTCGTCGATCATGCCTCGAACGGTCAAGTCACCCGACCGGCGACCCTCTTTGGGAGCATCGCCGTACACGAACAAGAAGTGATCGACGCCATACGCCGCGGCCGTAAGAAGATCTCGGCGGAAGCCCAGGAGGTTGCGATCGCGTGCGTTCACGCACGCGATCGACCGGCCCCCCATGTAGGCCACCTCGTGGGCAACGGCGACGCTGGAGACGGTCGCACGACCGAGGTGGTTGTCCGGTATCAGGAACGCGTCGGCGACCGGTTTCAGCACATGGATCTGCTCTCGCACGTGGGTGATCTCGGGGCGCCGCGGGGGCTCGATCTCGCAGAGCACGCGAAAGGCGTCACCCTCGAGAAACGACGGAGGCGGCTGCGGCGGCTGGGGAATGTCGAGGTGAGACTTGATCATGCACTTCGTATACCAGGGAACACGGCGCGCGGGCCGTCAGGGGGTCTCGATCAGATCCTCGACCTCTTCAACCACCCGCGTCGCGACCCGGCCTGCCTCTTCCTTCGACCCGATCGGGACGAGCCCTTCGTGCTCGTCTGCCTGCCCGCGCTCTTTGGGAGGTGCTCCGACGGCTGCCCGCGCACGCGTCAGGACCTTGTCGACTCCCGACACCAGCGCGTGTCCGGTCTCCTTGGATCTCCGAGCCCGCGCCTCTGCCGCGCTCCGGGTATCGCGCGGCGCGTCGACGCGCGCTTCGTGCGCAACCGCGTGGGGTGCGGTGAGCCCCCATTCGTTTACCTGCGGGCGCCGGACGACCTCGGCGCGTGACGCCGGCGATCCCACCGGTGACGCGGCGGGCATACCGCTGAGCACCGCGACGATCATCGCCGACGCAGCGACGCGTTCGGCGAGCATCGGTCCGACGGTCGCGCTCGCTCCGGCGAGCTGCGATCCGGCCTGCGTCGCGTCACGCATCTGGCGCGCGACGTTGCGAACCACCAGGACTGGGGCAATGGCCCAACCCTTCGCCTCGTCCCAACTCCGCTTGAACGAGCGCCGAGCTCGATGGAGCAACGCCTTTACCTGGGCCGGGCTCATCGACAGCTTCCCGGCGATCTCCCTGTGTGACAGCCCCTCGACCCCGCGCATCATCAACGCGCGCGCGTGAAGCGGCTGGATGTCCGCCATCGGCCGGTCCACCTCCGGGCCGTCGCCGACGACGACCTGCTCGGGGCTGCTCTCGACCGCGAGCGCGCTCGTGTCGGGGTGAAGAGGAACGACGTTCGCGGAGCGCGCCCTGGCGCGTAGAAGGTCGACGCACACATTCGACGCGATGCGCCCGAGCCATGCGCCCAGCCGGTAGTTGCCGTTGAACTCGGGAAGCGCGATGTAAGCCTTCAAGAAGGTCTCCTGAACGGCCTCTTGCGCGTCGTCGCGGTTCGCGAGCATGCGCCGGCACACGTTCCCGACGCGACCGCTGTAACGGCGATACATCTCCTCGTACGCCCCCGGCTCGCCCGCCTTGAAGGCGATCACGAGCTCCCGGTCGTCGACCGTTCGGTACGGGGAGGTCCTTTCGGCCATAGCGCTACGGTTCTCCCATTTCGGCCATATTCCTACCTCTTGTCCGATTTTTCGTATCAGATGCGTAGTCGCCTAGTTACCCATTGCATCCGGGTGGATAACCGGCTTCCGCCAAAGGGGGTTTCGGCGACGCGCCGTTGGGCACACTTCGGTTAGCATTTGCATAACAGTTGCAAGCAACCAACCGAAGGAGGACCACATGGCCACCCAGGAATCCCGAGTCGACCGGCTGCGTAGCCGGGCGCTCGATGTCGGCATCTACCTGCCCCTAGGCGCGTACGCCCGTGTCCGCGAGGGGATCACCGACCTCGACCGTGCGAGCGTCCGTAAGCTGGTGGGCGAGCTCACCGAGCGGGGCCAGGAGCGTCTCCAGCCGCTCGAGCGCCTCGTCCGTCGCCGCTCGAACGACGTCTCGCGTGAGGTGAACAAGCGAGCGGTCGAGGCCACCTCGACCGCTCGCAAGGCGGCGGGCCGGGCCGTCGCGGCGGCCGACAGCGTCGCGCCGAAGCTGCCCCGCGTCGCCGCCCCACGTTCCGTGCGTGACCTCCCGATCGCCGGGTATGCCTCGCTGACCGTCAACGAGATCATCAGCCGGTTGAAGGGGCTGACCCAGACCGATCTCGCCCGCATCTACAAGTTCGAGCGCGCCAACGAGGGGCGCTCGACCCTGCTCGAGACGATCGAAGGCCGCTTCGTGGAGCTCCCCATCCCGACCTACGACGCTCTGACGGCCGAGGAGATCATCGAGCGGATCGACAAGCTCGAGGCCGCCGACCTCAAGAAGGTCCGTCGCTACGAGGCCGACACCAAGGCTCGGACGACGGTGCTCGACAAGATCGACTCGCTCCTCGCGTAAGTCTTAAACGAGAGAGGGATTGGGCTCGGCCGATGTGGCCGGGCCCTTTTCTTTGGACGGTCAGCGACGCTTGGCGAACCAGCTGTGGCCGCGACGCGAGCGGTCGTTTATCTGGCGGAGGATCTCCTCGCGCGCGGTGCGGACGGCCTGGCCCAGATCTCCGTTGTCGGCCTTGGCGATGAGATGGTTCCGCCCGTAGTCGAGCTCGAGCGTGACGTGCCAGCCTCGTGAGCCGGTGATCTCTGCGACCCGAACCGTCGCGGCGACCTCGTTGTGCTCGTGCAGCCGGCGGTCGATCTTCTCGAGGTCACGCTCGATGCGGTCGATGTCGTCCGGATCCAGGTGCGTGCCGGGCGACGAGACCGAGATGCGCATCTTTCCTCCTCCGTCACGCGTCTTGCTGGACTCTAGCCCAGCCACTGCAGCAAGGCCGGAGGTAACGGCCGATTCGTGAACTCCTTTGCGACGTGCTCCCGGCCGCGCGCGCCGAGCCGAGCGGCGTCGTCGGGATGCTCCAGCAGCCAGGCGATCCGATCGACGAGTGCCGCGTCGTCGCGCGCGTCGATCACGAATCCCGTCTCGCCGTCGACCAGGGCCTCGGGTGTTCCGCCCGACCGCCCGGTGACACACGGCACTCCGCACGCGGCCGCCTCGAGCAAGACGACGCCGAGGCCCTCGACCTCCAGCCCGAACCACCGATCGGCGACCGGCAGAGAGAAGACGGAGGCGGTCGCGTACAGACCCGGCGCGTAAGCGTCGTCGACGCGCCCCGTGAAGAGAACGGGAGCGCGTCGACGCGCTGCCAGCCGCCGGAGAGATTTCAGCTCGGGCCCGGTTCCGGCCACGACGAGTACCGCCTCCGGGACGCGCGCGGTGATCGCCGGAAGGGCCTCGATCAGCCGGTCGACTCCCTTGCGCGCGACGAGCCGGCCGAAGCACAGCACGACCTTCGCGTCCGGGGGGATGCCGTAAGCCGAGCGCGCGGCCGCGGCATCCGCGTCGGGCCGGAAGCGCTCGAGGTCCACGCGTGCGCGCAGAAGGTCGATGGACGGCCCGCCCGGTCCGATCAGCCCGCGTATGGAGCGGACGGTGTAGTCACTGACCGCGAACAGGGCGTCGGCGCCGCGGAGAGAGCGCGCGAGCGCGTGGCGGAGGCCGGGGACGGCCGCGGGCACGGTGAGCTCGGCGCCGTGGACTATCGCCGAGTAACGAAGTCCCGCGCGCGCCAAACGGGGGCCCGTCAGCACGAGCGGCCACGGCGTACCGAAGAGGACGCGCTCGGTCGAGTGGCGGGCGGCGCCAGCGATCGTCGCGTCCACGACCCGCCGTCCCGGCCACAGCATCGTTCGCTCGACTCCGTCGACCGCATAACCGAGCGCGGCGGGGATCTCCGCCGCGTCCCTCGACGCGGGCGCGAGCACGGCGATGCGGGGGGCCAGCTCGGCGCACAGCTCGGCGAGGTAGGACTCGATGCCGCCGCGCCCCGGCAGAAAGGACGACGTAACTAAAAGGGCGTCGGCGGGCACCGGGCGATTATCGCCGGGCCGGCCTCACCTTCCGCGGTGCGGGCCGGAGAGCCCCTAGGCGACGGCGCGGCGAGCCGGGCTCGGGTCCAGCACGCCCAGCATGAACGCGGAGTGCATCTTGTCGACCATGAGGGGGTCGAACTGGCGGCCCGACGACCGGCGGAGCTCGGCGAGGGCCTCGTGGGGCGTAAGGGTCGGCCCGTACGGGCGCCGCGTGGTCATGGCGTCATAGGCGTCGGCGACGAAGATCATGCGCGACTGGAGGGGGATGTCCACGCCCGAGAGGCCGCGGGGGTAGCCGAGGCCGTCCCAGCGCTCGTGGTGATGCAGCACGATCGGCACGAGCATCTCGAGCCCGGTGATGCGCGACAGCAGCCCGGCTCCCACGACGGGGTGCATGCGGACGAGCTTCGCCTCGTCCTCGGTGAGCGGGCCGCGCTTCTGCAGGATCCGCTCGGGGACCGCCACCTTGCCGATGTCGTGGACCAGGGCGGCCCGGCGGGCGACCGCGATCTCGGTCTGGGACATGTTCATGAGGCGGGCGAGGCCGCTCACGTAGTCGGCGACGCGGCACGAGTGGTCCGCGGTGTAGTGGTCGTGGCCGTTGACGACCTCGACGAGGCGGTCGAGCGAGCCATCTGCTCCAGCCTGGGGGGTGTGTCTGCGGGTCAAGAGGGCCGAGTCCATGAGCCGTCCTTGGAGGAGGTGACTAGTTAGTTCTAACTAATCGGCAGAATCTTCCAGGACTTGAAGGGACCCGTCAATGAAAAGAGCCCCCGGCGTACGCCGGGGGCTCTCTGTGAGTCGAGGTTGGGGCTAGGAAGCCGGGATCCTGTAGACGTCGAGGCCCCGGTTGAGGTCGTTCGAGTAGATGTAGGGGCCCTTGTAGGTCTTGGAGGACCACGTGTTGCCGTCGACCGGCTGGAACCAGCCGAGCTGCTTGACGCCGGTGGGCGGACCCTGGTCACCGACGGTGGTCCCGACGGAGCTCGTGATGTCGAGCCAGTGGGTGCCCGCGGTGTACCACGAGATCGAGAGGTGCTTGGAGTCCTCGGCGATGTCGAACACGTGGGAGGTGCAGCCACCCGGCCCGTTGGGCGTGACGCCAACCTCGGCGGGCTCGTATGCGCCGGTGAGGACCGGGGCCGGTGTGCCTCCCTGCATGTTGAGGTCGTAGAAGTACAGCGCTCCACCCGGGCACGGATACGTAGAGCCGCCGCCGCCCTCGTCGCCGATGACGATCCGCTTCATGTCGGGCGTGAACTTGGCGTCGTGGGTGATCGAGCAGCCCGGGCACTGACCGGTGAAGAGGCGAACCGGCT
>DATBND010000305.1:0-36085 GCA_036554505.1 Actinomycetota bacterium
GGCCCGTGCCGTAGAGCGTCCAGAGCACGAACAGGAGCACCCCGACGCCGAGGGAGATCAACAACTTCCCGAAGAACCTGAGGACGCTCATGCTTTGAGGATTATCGGCTCGGCCCGTTACTATCTCGACGCAATGCCGAAAAGTCGCTCGAAGCGGGTCCAGCGCCAGCCGCCGCCCAAGCCGAAGCCGAAGCAGTCCCCGTGGTGGGTGGGGACGCTGTTCTTCGCGCTGCTCGTCGGCGGCGTGGCCGTCATCATCACGCACTATCTCGGCGTGCTGCCCGGCGGGACGCAGACCTACCAGCTGCTGGTCGGCCTGGGCCTCATCTCCCTCTCCTTCGTAGTGGCAACGCAGTGGCATTGACGCCCTGATCAGGGAAATAACAACGATGTCGTTTATCCACGCCTGTGGATTCCGCTGTGGATAGAAGCCTCGGCGAGCGCGCCCTCAGGACGCTCCCGGGCCTCGTCCTCGTTGCTCTGGCGGTCACCCTCGGGATCGCGTTCGGTTATCTGCGGGCCCTCGTCGGGCTCGTGATCGCGGCCGCGATCATGTGGCTCGGCGTCAGCTATTTCCGGGCCGCCGGCGAGGTGCCGCCCGACCCCGAGGCCGCCGACGTCTCGAGCTCGGAGCTGAAGTACGTGTGCTCGGTATGCGGGCTCGAGCTGAAGGTCGAGGTCGCGACGACCGACCGCGCGCCGACCCACTGTCGGGAGTCGATGGAGCTCGTGCGCGCCGAGCCGGGCACGCCCCCGTTGCGGCCGGTCTAGTAGGCGACGCCGCGATCGTCGAGACGATCGCGGGGGTTCCTCGGGGCCGCTGTCCTCTAGGAGATCCGCTCGATGATCGTCGCGTTCGCGAGCCCGCCGCCCTCGCACATGGTCTGCAATCCGTAGCGACCGCCGCGCTGCTCGAGCACGTTGACGAGCGTGGTCATGAGCCGGGCACCCGACGCGCCGAGAGGATGGCCGAGAGCAATCGCGCCGCCGTGCACGTTGACGCGCTCGTCGAACCACGAGTCGTCGTTGCCTAGCTCCTTCTTCCACGCGAGCACGACGCTCGCAAAGGCCTCGTTGATCTCGACCGCGTCGATGTCGGCAAGCGTCAGACCGGCCTTCTCGAGGGCCTTCTTCGTCGCGGGGATGGGGCCGGTGAGCATCGTGATCGGATCGGTCCCGGCAAGTGCAAACGACGTGAAGCGCGCGCGCGGAGTGAGGCCGAGCTCTTCGGCCTTCTCGGGTGTGGTGACGAGCACGGCCGCGGCTCCGTCGGTGATCTGAGACGAGTTGCCTGCAGTCGTCACTCCGTCGGGGTTGAACGCCGGCATGAGCTGGGCCATCTTCTCGAGGTTTGGCGTGCGGATGCCCTCGTCGGTCTCGAACAGATCCGTCCCGCTATCGCTTTGGACCTTGATCGGAAAGATCTCGTTCTTGAATGCGCCCGACTGCGTCGCCTCGCCGGCGCGCTCGTGTGAACGCGCGCCCAGCTTGTCGAGGTCCTCTCGCTTGAGCTCCCAGCGCTCGGCGATCAACTCCGACGAGATGCCCTGGGGCACGAGCCCGCCTTCGTAACGCGACATGAGCCGCTCGCTGAACGGAAAGCCCTGGGTGGACGCGCTCGAGCCCATGGGCACGCGGGTCATGGACTCGACCCCGCATGCGACCGCAACGTCGTAGGCGCCGGAGATGACTCCTTGCGCGGCAAAGTGTGCAGCTTGCTGAGACGAGCCGCACTGCCGATCGATCGTGGTAGCCGGGACCTCCTCGGGAAGTCCCGCGGCGAGCCACGCGTTGCGCCCGACGTTGAGCGACTGCTCGCCGATCTGCGACACGCAACCGCAGATCACGTCGTCGACCTTCGATGCGTCGATGCCCGAGCGCGCGACGGTTTCGTTCAGCACCTCGGCCAGGAGGTCGACCGGATGCCAGTCCTTGAGGGCTCCGTTGCGCTTCCCGAGCGGGGTCCGAACCGCCTCGACTATGACCGCCTCACGCGCCATCTCCACACCGTCCTTTGAGCTCGACGTCGTTCGTCTTCGAAAACTTGACCAGAAGGTCAATTATTCCACGGGGACGTGTCCCGTGGCGCCTGTACGGCGACCCTTTGGCCTAAGAACTGGTAGAAATTCGTAGCTTGATTGCGGAGAGCACCCGTCGCTGGGAAGGAAAACTGTTCCCGAGGTCTTGCCACGGAGAAGGGAATCCGGTGTCACAAGCGCCTCCCCCCCTCGAAAGCGATATCGAGATCGTGCAGTGGATGCTCTTCGGAGGGAACATCGCGGAGGCCGAGCGTGAGGAATTCTTCTCCGAGCTCGAGGGATTCCGTCACCGCGAACGTACTTCCGAGACCGAGCAGGAGTTCCGTCGGTGGCTAACCAGTTGGATGGTGTCGATTCGCCTCCACATGGATGAGGACTATCAGCGTCAACGAACGGAATCCCTCGCGCGCTACAACGGAGGGGAAGCAGGGGTCGTCGTAGGCAAAGACGGGTTGCGACAACGATTCTCTGCATAACCGATGGTGGTTTCGACCTGTGGCGGCCGCTGGCGGTTTGCCAACTCCGAGACGGTCGACGAAAAGCTCGAAGAAATCAGCGACGCCGGCGTGCTCGCGCAGATCGGTGAATCACTGTTCCGGATACTCGAGCATCCGCATGACCCCAGAGGCGTCATTTGGTTCGAACAGCGCGTAGGCCTCTTTCGCGGTGATCGGGTGGCCTAGGTCGCTCCCAACTGGTCTTGACCTACAAGTTCGCGGATGAATCGCCGGTGGGGGACTGTCTGATCGTCGTGTTTGTCTTCGGCGAATCCCGACCACGGTAACGCTGGTGCACAGAGCCGCTCGATCCAAGGGCAATCGCACGCGTTGCTGCTACGCGCCGTGGCTCCGGCTAGGCCAGGCCCGGCACCTCGACGGTCTTCACCAGCGTCACGACCGTGCCGTCGTCGCTGGCCTCGACGTCGACCTCGTCCATCATCGCCTTCATGAGGAACAGGCCCCGGCCCCCGGAGGCGAACCGGTCGGGGAGCTCGTAGGAGTCGGCCGGCGGGACGTAGCCGGGGCCGTCGTCGGCCACGGTGACCTCGACCCTGCGGCCGTCGAGCGCGCACCGGACCCGCAGCTCGCTTCGGCCCGAGGGGCTGCGACCATGGCGACACGCGTTCGCGACCGCCTCGCCGACGGCGAGCTGCACCTCGGACGACACGTCGACGCTGACGCGTAGGTCGGCGAGGAAACCCGCCACGAACTGCCGGACCTCGGAGATGCGCGACGGCTCGTTGGGAAGCACGAGCTCGCGCACGGGCTCGCCGAGCATCGTGTCGGGAGTGACCTGACAGACAAGCAGCGCGATGTCATCGCGCAGCTCGCCGTCCGGTACCCACGCGTCGACCGATCGCCTGATGGCCTGGACGAGCTCGCCCGGCGAACCGATGCCGTAGTCCTTCACGATGTCCATGAAGTGACCCTGTCCGAACGGCCTGCCGAAGCGCGGCGCCTCGGTCACCCCGTCGGTGTAGAGGACGAGCGTGTCGCCGGGCTCGAGATCGATCACCCCGGCCTTGTAGCTCGCGTCGCTCTCGACGCCGAGCGCGATGCCACCCTCGCCGAGCCACTCGACCTCTTGTGTCCCGGCTCGATAAACGACCGGCGGGACGTGGCCCGCGTTCGCGTACTCGAGGACGGCGCGCTCGGGGTTGAGCACGGCGACGAGCATCCTGACGAAGCGCTCGGACCGTCCTTGCGCGTAGACGTGCGCGTTCATCCGATCGAGCAAGCGCGCCGGGTCGGTCTCGGCTGCCGCGAACGACTTCAGGGAATAGCGCGCGAGCGCGGCGTCGTTGGCCGCGGCCGGGCCGATGCCGGAGACGTCGCCGAGCACGAGCGCGACCTTTCCGTCGCTGAGCGATACGAAATCGTAGAAGTCGCCGCACACTGCTTTCGTCCCGGCCGCCGGGATGTAGTGCGCGACCAGGCTGACACGCGGCAGGCTGGGCACGGCCTCCGGCAGAAGGCCGCGCTGATAGCTCTCGGCGGTCTTGCGCGCGCGCTCGTACAGCTCCTCGACCTCGTCGGCGCGCGCGACCGCCTCGGTGACGTCGGTGTACACGTCGATGCGGCCGACGAGCTCACCGGCGTCGTCGGTGGCGGGCCCGGAGTAGAGGCGGAGCTGCCGGCGCTCCGGGATGATCTGCTCGATCTGGACGCGCAGCTCCACGAGCGGGTCGTCGCGCACTTGCTGGAACGTCTCCATGAATCCTTCGGGGTCCTCCGTCTTGCGTGCGATGGTTCGAAGAAGCTCGACGCCCGGCTCCCCCAGGTACGCCTCGGGATCGACCTCGAGCAAGTCGCCCGCGCGGCGATTGACGACGCGCACCACTCCCTCGCTTGTGCGGAACACGATCGCTTCGTCGACCGCGTCGAGCACGGCAAGAAGGCGGTGCCGCACTGCGGTGGCGAGGCGGTGCTCCTCCTGCTCGCCCTTGTAGTGAGAGCGAAGCTCACTGCCGAGCAAGCCGGCGACCGAGCCCGACAGAACGAAGATCCCGCAGTTCAACGCGATGGCGATGGCGTTCGGCAACGGTCCGGTCAGCTCGGCGACGGCGAGGTAGGACGCAGCGCTCAGCGCAGTCGCGATCAACGTCGGGTAGAGGCCGCCGACCAGGCCGGTGGCTGCGATGACGGCGACGAACACGAGCTGCACCGATCGGACCTCGCCTCTCAGCACCCCGTAGATGGCGCTCGCGAACGCGAGGCTTCCGGCAACGCCCAGCCAGAGAATCCACGGGCGCGCCCCCCGGCGCGGCAACAGGATGCGGAAGTACACGCCCAGCCAGACCAACAGGAGGGCGTCGAGGACGAGCGCCTGCTTGAAGGTCGAGGGCTGGAGGTCGGCGATCGCCAGCACCGCGACGATCAAGAGTGCCGTGCCCCAGCCGGTCAGCTCGGCGACGTGCGCGGCCCACCGAAAGCTCCCCTTCTGCACTCCCGGCCGGCCTCTAGCGATCATCTTTTCGACCCAGCGCTCGATCCGTGGCTTATGTGCCTCTCGTGCGTGCTCGAAGGACTACCTCACCCTAATCAACGTCGTGGATCGTCCATCGTTCATTCGTCGCGTCGGCGCGCCCAGTCTTGGCCAGCAATTCCAGATGTGCACGGACGGAATGAGCCGCGATCGGATGCAGGTGCTCGGGGGTGTCGACGTAGACGCGCGCGACGATCTCCTCGACGGTCGAGGCCCCGCTTCGAAGCGCGTCGACGATCGCCGCCTCGCGCTCGAGACGGTGCGCGATGTAGCGCTCGATCACCGCGGTGCCACCGTCGAGCGGAGGCCAGTGGCCGGGGTAGATGCGACTGAGGCGAAAGCCGAGCAGCCGGCGAAGGCTGGCCAGGTAGTCGCCCATGTCGCCGTCGGGGGGCGCGATAACGGCCGTCCCCTCGCCCAGCACGGCATCGCCGGAGAACAAGCTCGCGCCTCCCTCCAGCCAGAAGCACAGGTGATCGGACGCATGCCCGGGGGTGTGCAGCACGTGCATGCGAGCGCCCCCCGCCTCGAGGATCTCGCCGTCGGATAGGGGCTCGGCGGGCGCGTGGCCCGCGGGAGCGCGGCCCCACGCGCGCACCGGCGCTCCCGTGCGCGCGGCGAGGGCCGCGGCCCCCCCGACGTGATCCGAATGGCGGTGAGTGACGAGGATCGCCGCGACGTCCCCCGCGGTGGCCGCGACCGCGTCGACGTAATCCGGGCCGTCGACTGCCGGGTCGATCACGAACGCCGGCGCGGTGCCGACGACGTAAGTATTCGTGCCCGGCCCCGTCATCACGCCCGCGTTGGGGGCCACGATCAGCTGGACCAGCGGGGACAGCCTCGTGGCGCCGAGCGTGGCGCGCGCCTCGGACGGCCTCAGCGAATCGATGATCTGCGCGACGGACTCCTGTCCGACGAGCCGTTGCAGCATCTCGATCGTGGGAGGGGCCATCAACGAACGACCCGCGTCGCGCTCGGCGAGCGCGTCGGACGGACGGGACCACCACGCCGCTTCGACCTCGCCCGGATCGCGCACGGGCTCCCAACCCTCGGGCGCGGTCGTCACGAAGAAGAAAGTGTCGAAGCGGATGGGCGATCCCTGCGGCGTTACCCATCGCCCGGCGGGGACCAGCCGGTCCGTCGCCAGCACGATGCCCTCCTCTAGACAACGCTCGAGGAAGCGCGCGGGGTCGTCCGCGTCGACCGGACGCAGGGATATTGAGCCCGTGCCGACTGCGATCCAGCCCACCTCCTCGAACGTCTCGCGGACGGCGCACACGAACGCGCCCAGAGCGAGGATCTCGTCCACCGGCGCGAGAGCGGCGGCCGCGGCTTGCCTGGTGAGCGCCGACACGCGCTCCCAGCCCTCGTCGAGGTCGACGGCATCGATCGCGCCGCCGGGGAACACGGTCGCCCCGCCCATGAAACGCAGACGCTCCGGGCGGCGCGTCAGGAGCACCTCGGGACCGTCATCCCCGTCCCGGAGGAGGACGAGCGTGGCGGCAGGGCGCGGAGCACTCGTCATCGTCTCGGGCACGCCGGAAGAAGCGGACACATGCAAACGGTATGTTCTCTCCTTAGCTGGTCGATCCAAAGGAGGCTTCAGTGGCAATCAAGTTCCTCACGGAAGAGTGGGCGACGACGATGACGGACGCTCTCAACGCGTCGCAGGACTTCCAGAACGCGGCGAGCGGACAGCAAGTGAAGCTGCAGCAGGTCGTGACGGATGCTCCCGAGGGCGAGTCGAAGTACTACTTCACGATCGACGGAGGCAAGGCCCAGGTCGGCCTCGGGGAGATCGCCGACGCCGAGGCGACGATCACTCAGAACTACGAGACCGCGGTGGCGATCAACAAGCAGGAGCTCAACGCCCAGAACGCGTTCATGCAGGGGAAGCTCAAGATCGCGGGCAACATGATGAAGCTCATGCAGCTCCAGGGCGTCTTCACGGCGATGCCCAAGGCCGTCGACGGGATCGAGGTCGAGTACTAGGCCGTTTCACCGCAACAAAAAAGGACCCTCCCGGCCGGGAGGGTCCTTTCTTTATGTCCGGTCGGCGGCTACTTCCTGACGACGGCTCTCACCAGCGCCGAGCCCTGCCTCAGGTAGCCCAGCTTTCGGGCCGCCCGCTTGGAGAGGTCGAGCACGGCCTCGCCGTAGGGTCCCCGGTCCTTCACGGTCACCGTGACGATCTTTCCGTTGGCGCGATTCTCGACCCGGAGCTTGGTGCCACACGGGAGCTTGCGGTGCGCGGCGACCATCTTGTGCGGGCGGTAGGTGCCGCCGCACGCCATGCCGTTGCCGCTGAGCTCGTCCGAGTAGTAGTGCGCCTTGCCCTTGACGACGCGCGTGCCCGCGCCCGCGCCCGGGCCGAGTAGCGCGAGCACCAGCGCGCCCGCGATGCAGATACGTACCTTGATGCGAATCACCCTTTCGTCGCCGGCGAAGCGTCGATCGCCTCGCTCGCGTGCGCGGAGCGAATCTCGCCCCGCTACCACCTCGACATCGGCATTCGCCGACGGAAGCCCAAACAAAAGGAGCCCCCTGGGCTCCGGAACGGGACCCTAGCGGGGGCGCCCGCGAGCGTCAAACAAGTGCTCGGTCTCCTTCTGCGCCGAGTCGCCGACCTTTGGTCCTAGCCGGACGGAAACCGTCCTCTCAGGCGCAAAGTCGCCCGAGACGCATTTCGAAGGCCTAGCGGCGCTTCTTTTTCTTCTTGACCGGCTCGAACTTGAGCGCGTCGCCGAGGTTCGAGTTCCCCTCGAGGAACTTGATGCCGGCGACCTCCTCCTCGTACGGGCCCTTGTAGCGAAGGATGTAGAGCCCGTTGCGGATGTCGGTGACGTAGATCAAGCCGTTCTGGATGATCGGGTAGCTCCACATCACGACCTTGTCGGGGCCGGAGCTGAGGACGGGGTCCTCGGTGACGACGACGGGCTCGGGCTCAGGCGAGTACTGGGCGGCCTGCGCGGGGACCGCGGGGTTCGTGATGTCGATCGCCTGGAGCCCCCCGGAGTGCCACGTCAGGATCGCGAGGTGCTTGGTCAGCGTCGGGTTGTGCGCCGACCAGCTCGAGCCGCTGTTGCGCTCGGGCGTGTTGCTCGCCGGGTCGTCGCAGAACTCCTGGGTGTTCGCCGGGATCTTGTATTCGGACACGACCTTCGGATGGATCGGGTCCTTGATGTCGACGAAGCGCACCCAGCCCCACGGGCAGCCGTGGTTGGGAAGAAGACCGGGGATCTCGCCGTAGACCTCGTCGGTGATCATGGCGTAGTTCTTCTTGAAGAGCTTGATCGCCGTGTGCGCGCCGGGCCCTTCCCACCACACGCGGTTGGGGATCGGCGTGATGTCCTTGATCTTCGGCTTCTTCACGCCCTTCGCGAAGTCCGACGTGTCGATCATGAAGAACCCGCCCTGCAGGTACGCGACGTAGCCGACGGTCCCTGCGTTGTTGACGCTGAGCGAGTGCAACCTCATGTCGGTCTGCTCGCCCTCCTCCGGAATGAGCGTCGTCCACGTGCCCATCTCGGTGAACTTTTTCTGGCGGGCGCCGGAGATGTCGGTGACGAGGAGCTGCGATGCGTTGCCGCCGGGCGTCGACTGGAAGATCAACGCCCTCTTCTTCGGCTTGCTCGGGTCGACCCATAGGAAGAACTCGTGCGGGTTGACGGTCGGCACGTACTCGGCGACGAGCTTGGGCGCGGCCGCGTTCTCACCCGAGATGTCGTAGAAGCGGTAGTTGTCGGGTGGGGGGTCGACGTTGTTGCGCTGATCGCAGTGATGGATGATCGGGCTGCAGTTCGAGCCGAGGTTCAGCACGATCAAGAGGTTCTGTTGCGGCCAGATGCGCAGCTCGCGCGACGTCTCTCCGACGTTGCCCTCCTCGGGCGGGCCGATCTGTCCGACCACCTCGGGGGCCGCCGGGTCCGAGACGTCGACGACCATGACGCCGGCGTTCGGATGCTGCTGCTGTCCGTCGGTGCGACTGCCGATGTACGCGTAGTCGCCCTTGACCGCGATGGCGGCGTTCATCCCGCGCATCTCGAGGTTGTTGTGCCCCACGAGCTCGAACGAGCCCGGCGCGTCGCCGGTCCCGACGGTGACGTGGGGCTGATCGTCCTGGCCCGCCGCGGCGGCAGGCAGCAGGAGGAGGGCGGACAGGAGGAGGATCGCGATTCGTCGCACGGCTGTCTCCTAGGTTCGCTGGTAATTCGACATTTCGCCGCGCTTGGGACAAATCCTCCGCTCCGGGGGGGAGAGGGGCGGTACCGTGCCGGCCGTGAAGGCGATCACCCATCGAGAGGACCCCGGGCTCCTCGACCGCCTAAAGGGGCTGTCGGCCGAGGTCTGGCCCGAGTACAACCTCCACGGCGACGTCATGAACCTCTACTGGGGACGGCTCTACGAGGTCTTCCCGGACTTCCAGTTCGTCCTCTACGACGACGGCTCGGACCTCGCTCTCGCCGAGGGGCACACGATGCCGGTGCTGTGGGACGGCACCGCCGACGGCCTGCCCGCGGGCATCGACGGCGCGATGCAGGACGGCTTCTCGGGGGCCGAGGCCGAGACGGGCCCGACAGGTTGTGCGCACTGGCGATCGAGATCCCGCCCGTGCACCAGGCGAAGAGGCTCAGCACGGTGATGCTCGACGCGATGCGCGCGATCGCGCGCCGCAACGGTTTCGCGAACCTCATCGCTCGCATTCGCCCCAACTGGAAGGACCGCTACCCGCTCACGCCGATCGAGGAGTACGCGCGCTGGACCCGCGCCGAAGGCGAGCCGTTCGACCCGTGGATGCGCGTGCACGCGCGCCTCGGAGCGCGGGTTTTGAAGGCCGAGCCCCAGTCGTTGTTGATCACGGGCACGGTGGCGGAGTGGGAGCGGTGGACCGGGATGGCCTTTCCCGCGAGCGGCGAGTACGTCTTCCCGGACGGGCTTGCTCCCGTCACCATCGACCGCGACGCGGACGTCGGCACCTATTGGGAGCCGAACATCTGGCTCGTGCACGAGGTCACGCGAGAGGCGTAGCCCAGTCGATCTCGAGCACGCCGCCGAGGAATGCCGCGAGCGACTCGGCCTCGACTTCCGCATGACGACGCACGCGCGCCGGGATCTTCACGAACGGTTGGAACGAGACGAGCAGGCGGCGACCCTTGCGCTCGTGGCGCCACGTGCCGAGCATGCGTCCGTCGACGGCCAGCACGGGCGAGAGCCATCCCTGCGCGCGATAGACGAGGTCCTTGTGGGGGCCGGGCATGAGTCGTTCCGCGTGCTTCGTAACCCCGACGACGTACTGGTCGAAGGCGGGGAGCAAGTTGACGGTCTTCGTTGGTTGCGCCTTCTCCATGTGAGCGACGTCGCGCGCCGGCGCCCACGCGTACTCGCCCTCGACGTCCACCGCGACCGCGTCGTCACCGAGGCTCCTGATCATGCGGAGCGCGTCGCTCGGCGTCGTCCCCCACCAGCGCGCGAACCCCTCGCGCGTCTCGGGCCCGTAGGCCGAGAGAAAGGCGCGCGTGATCGTCGACAGAGCTTCCTCCGGGTCGACGGTGTCGAGACCGCCGAGCCATGTCTGCGGATTCGTGAAGCGCACGTTCTGGCCGGTGCTCGGAGCAAAGCACAGGTTCCCGGCAAACGCGGCCGGCTTCAGCGCCGAGCCCCAGCTCCCTCGCAACGTCTCGGCGAGCTTCTTCGAGCGGGTCACGCGCCCGACCGCGGCGATGAGCTCCTCCCGGGTGAGCTCTTGGTCGGCCAGGGCAGACCCCACCGCGTCGATCAACCGGTCTAGCTCAACGGGCTTGCTGAAACCGAAGTAACGGAGCCACGACAGTCGGCGGTAGTACGGGAGGCGCGTCCGTTGCGCGGCGAGCCAGACCGGAAAGGTCGTGGCCGTGAACATGTGCAGCGTCCCTCGCATCGCCCACGTCTTGACGAGCGCGCGCTTCTTCCACAACACATCGCTCACGTGGCTGCGCGTGACACCCTCGACGCGCGCCCACAGGGTGAGCTCCGCCGACGACGTGACCTGTGCGTGCAGCCCGCAGATGTCGGATGCAACCCGGAGCATGTCTTTGCGCGGCGCGCGCTCGGCGAGGTGCTGACGTCGGAGTCGCCACGCGGTGACCTGCTCCCACGTGAGTGAGGCCTCAGGGACAACAGGTCTGGTCGCGCTCTTCACGAACGCCTTGGGTCGAGCCATCGGCGGAGCCTACGAACTAGGACTCGGGCGCGATCTCCACGAGGATCTCCGGCGCGTCGCCGTCACACTGCACCACCGCGACCCGGCCCTCGTAGCCGTGCCCGTGGATGCCGCTCCAGCCATAGCTCCCGGTCGGGCCCGAGCCGTTGCCCGAGCTCTCACCCGCCCACCCCCGATCGGCGAGCTCGGACTTGAAGAACGAGTCGAGCTCGAGGAAGTCGCCCGGCGCCGTGACGCGCACCGCGGGAGGGTCGCCGTCCTTGGTGCCGGCGACCTCGGCGCCCTCCGGAAGGGGAAACTCCTGCGGGAGCTCGCCGCCGGGCCGTTCGCCGGCGCGCACCTCCGTGAGGCGGTCGCAGTAGTCCCGAACGAACGGATTGGCGAACTCGACATCGCTCGGATCGACTTGGCCGCCGCACGCCGCGCACAGCATCATCACCACGGCCCCGACCTTTGCGCGCGTGACCGCTCTACTCGCGGTTCCTCGCACAAAGAACGTGACGGCCTCCGGCTGAATGGGCTCGTGGAGCGGAGCGGGCTCGAACCGCCGACCCCCTGCTTGCAAAGCAGGTGCTCTACCAGACTGAGCTACCGCCCCATCGGGACACCAGTCTATCTTCGCAAGCGCTCTGACTACCCGGCCAGGACGTCGCTGATCGCGTCCATGACGACCTCTGGTTGGTCGTCGTGGATGTTGTGGCCCGTGTCGTCGACCTCGATGAGCGTGCCGCGTGTGGACTCGGCGGCGAACTCCTTGTGGCCGTCGGTGATGGCCGCCAGTGTCACCGCCTCGTAGCTGCTGGGCAGACCCTTCACGGGTGGGAGGTCCGGTGCCCGAAGCACGACGACCGGGATGGCCCCGAAGACCGGGCCGGGCTCGTCGAGGAGCTTCGTCACCTCCTTGTCGCTCGCCGCGACATGAACGCGCTCGGGGTTCTGGGCCGGGTCGAAGAGGTACTCGGTCACGAAGCGACGTTCCTCGGCCAAAGCCGGTGGTTCGTCGGGGATCTCCGGAGGCAAGGCGGCTCGCTGGGCGGCGCTCACCCGCGGCCCCCACGGGTCGATCAGCACCACCCCCGCAATTCGCTCCGGAGCACGATCCACGATCCCGACGGCAGGAAGCGACCCGAGGGAGTGGGCGACGAGAACGACCGGCCCCTGCAGGCCGGCGGCATCGAGCAGGCTCACCATCTCCGTCACCTGGTCCTCTGTGGTGCGCCTGGCCTCGGGCGGCGGATCGCTCCGCCCGACTCCCGCTCGGTCATAGGCGCACAAGTGGTGGCCGTCGGCGGCGAACTCGCCGGCCATCAGCTCCCACGACCCCGTCGGTGGTCCGAGGCCTGCGATGAGGAGGACGGTGGGCTCATCGGCAACCCGCCCGCCCCAGCACTCCATGAACAGCGAACGCTCCCCGATGTCGATCTGCTCCGAGGACCTGGCGGTCTCGTCCGAAGCGTCCGAGGTCCCAGAGGCACTCCGGGGGCCCGGCTCCTCCCCGCTCCCACCGCACGCACCCGCGAACAGGACGGTCGCGACGGCGACGGAGACGACACGCGGGAGAAGTCGGTTCATGCGGGCCATCGTCCTCCGCCCGGGTCACGCACTCAACCAGGTCGCCACTGATCTGGACATGTGTCGTCTGCTGTCCTTGACTGTCTCTTGATCACACACTGTCAGAGCATCTAACTGCCACCATGTGAGGCAGGCGTGAAGGTTGCGGTGATGGGTGCCGGCGTTTGCGGATTGGCCGTCGCCCTTGCTATGGCCCGTGACGATCACGACGTCACGATCCTCGAGCGGGACGCTCCGCCGCCTCCCGAAGAAGCCCGTGCGGCCCCGAGCTGGGAACGCCCGGGCATACCGCATTTCCTGCAACCCCACGCCTTTCTCGCGCGCGGGGTCAAGGAGCTTCGGGACCGCGCGCCGGATGTCTTCGCATCGCTCCTCGATGCGGGTGCCGAGGAGCTCCGGCTCTTCGAGAAGATGCCGGCTGGGCCGCGCGAGGCACAAGACGAGGATCTCGTCTTTCTTGGATGCCGTCGTCCGGTCATCGAGTGGGTACTGCGCAACCACGTCGCGAGAGAGCCGAACATCTCGCTCCGTTCGGCTACCTCGGCGCTCGGTCTCGTTTGGGCAGAAGGCTCCGTGATCCCGCGCGCTACCGGCATATTGACGCCCGACAGAGTGGTCGATGCCGACCTCGTCATCGATGCGATGGGACGGTCCTCACCGCTCAGTGACTGGATCGTCGATGGCGGCGGGCTCGCTGCCGAAGAACGTAGCGATGATTGCGGGATCGTCTACTACTCACGCTACTTCCGCTTCCGGCCCGGTAACCATCGGCCCGACGGCCCGTGGTTGATCGGCCCTCGAATACTGCTGGGGTACCTGGAGAGCGGGACGTTCTGGGGGGATAACGACACGTTCTCCGTGGTCCAACAGATCCTCGCAGGGGACCGCTCTCTGAGGCTTCTGCGGCACCCCGACTGCTACATGGCCTCCCTACGAGCGCAGAGCGGCTTCAAAGAGCTGATAAGCGAAGACGTCTCGGAACCGATCACGCCCGTGTTGCCGATGGGGCAGCTGCGAAACACCCTCAAGCGGTTCGTCGCCGAAGACCGCCCGATCGCCTCGGGGGTGATCGCTGTGGGCGATTCTCGCTGTCACACGAACCCCCGCTATGCGTGGGGGCTGTCCATGGCGCTCTACCAGGGATGGTTGCTCGCCGACCTCGTTCGGGAACACGGCAACGACCGGGACGCCGTGTCGGTTGCATTCGAAGACGCCGTCACTCCGTGGACGTCTGCCGTATTCGAGGTCGCGACGGCAACGGATAACGAGCGAAAACGATATTGGGGTGGGGAGCGGCTCGATCTACTGTCCCCCCATGATGCCCGTCAGCTCTTCCTGCTCCAGTTCTTCCCGGCCGCAGGCATGCGCGACGCGGAGATCTTCCGCAAAGCCGTAAGGCGTCTGATGCTTCTCGACGACCCTCGGCAGGTGGAAACGGACGGTGACCTTCTCGACCGAGGGGCCGCGATCCTGCGCGACATGTTCGGTGCTTCGGGACCTCCCACTCAGGGGCCCGAGAGGGAGCAGCTGCTCGGGCTTCTAGCAAGCTCGGGTCAGAGCACCTGACTGGCGACGATGCAAGGTAGGCAGTGGGAGGAAGGGTGATGAAGAAGCGGCCGGTCCGGCAGCCGGTGGACTTACAGGCGTATCCCGATCTCGTCGTGATCTATCTCGGGATGCGAGCCAACAGTCTGCGTGGGCTCAAGACGCTCGCGAGCTTCGGCCCGAAGATCAAGAAGTCCGTCGACGCGAAGCCCGAAGGCTTGCTGCTTCACGAGAACCTGTTCTTCACGTTCTTCCCCCCGCATGCCGGGATGCGGCAGTACTGGCGCGATTTCGAATCGCTCGAGCGTTGGGCACGCACGGGTGTGCACGCGACATGGTGGAAGGCGTTCCTCGAAGACAGAGGGGGGGCGGGCTTTTGGCACGAGACGTACTTTCGCGGCGGGCAGATCGAATCCGTCTTCATCGACATGCCCGGCACCGGTCTCTCGCGCTTCGCGCCGGTCCAAGAGGCGCGCGGCTCCATGTTCTCGGCGCGCCGCCGTCTCGCCATGACCGACGAGGGCGACACCGCGTCCCCCACCTCCGAGCACGAGGTATACGAGCGCTGACGGGTTTCACTGGAGTGCCGGCCGCGCCGACAGAATAGGTGTGGAGGCTCAGGCGGATAGTCGCAGCGCGACGCGCTCGGTCGCGGCACGGGGGGAGTCGACTCGAATCCCTCTCGGGCGCGATCTGAGCTCGCGGATCCTCGCCGGGATCGGATGCTTCTTCGTCGCGCTCCCGGCCCTCGCCATGGTCGTGGTCACCGTCTCCCTATCAGGTCCGGGCGGGGACACAATCGGAGCACTCTTCTGTGGACCGGTCGCGATAGGCCTGGTGTGGCTGACGTGGTCGATAGGACGAACCTCGCTTCATAGCGGAGCGTGGATCGACATCCGTCGCGATTCCCTCGTCGTGCATCACCCGGTCGTCTTGCGACGCGACCTGATCGTGCAACGTGACCAGGTACGCGCCGCGGCAATAAGCGTCTATGACGATCCGAGTTGGTGGCTCGACGATCAGTTCGACCTCGTTCGCGAGAAGGGAGGGATCACGATGCACGCGAGTCGAGAGGAGCTCCGCGCAACGCTCGAGGCGACCGCGCGCTTCACCGTGCCGCTCGTGGACGAGAACGACCTCGCTCATCCGAACGTGATCGTCGTCTTCAACCGGCCGGTCCGGCTGTCGCATGTCCGTCGGGGGCTGCGCACCGGCGCGGCACTCACGTGGATCAAGCGTGCCGAGCCCGATCAGATCGCGAGGGGGCTCCTCCTCCGCACGACCGATCCCTTCGGCGCGCGCACGGCATTCGCCCGCTGGGACGTGCGCGAGCGGTTGACGCGCGACGACCGAGACTTGCTCGTGCCCACCAAGGACGACGTCAGGCGCTACCGGCGGTTCAGGGTCTTCGCGTTCATCGGCGGGGTGGTGGCCGTGCTGGCCCTCGCCGCCCGCGCGTACGAGTTCCTCAGAACCCTCTTCAATTGAGGGCCCGGCGACAGGCACTGCGGGCGGGAACAATGACGAGGCCACGTAGCGTCGAAGGAGGCATGCGAGCGATCGCGGTCGGTCTCGTCTCGTTTCTCGCCCTTGCTGCGTGCGACGGCGATCCTCAGCCGGACCGAGCCGGCCCCCTCGCGCCCAGCTCCTCGCCGCGCGCACAGCGTGCCGACGAGACGACCGTGGTGATCGGGCGATCGCTCCCCGACGGCCCGGTGTTCATCGAGGGCTCTGCCGCTTATGCGACGTTGCGCGCCACAGGCTCTGGAGAGGTCGCTCTCACCGGTTTCTTCGACGTCCCCCGCGTGCCGGGCGGCGACAACCACTGGCCGCAACGCTTGAGGGCGCGCGTCCCGTCGGGCCGCTACGAGCTCATCGCGTATCAGCGCCCATGTGACGCGTCCGCGTGCTCGGACTCGGAACCGGGCGGCTGGGGCGCGCCGACCGGGCGCTGCAAAACGCAGGTTCGGCTCGCGCCGGGTCACGTGTTCGAGATCACCGTCGTGGCAGACGCGGATGGATGCGGCTTCGAGACGGCCACGTACCTTCGCGGGGAGACGGGCTAACCGGCGCGCGTCACGCGTCGGCCGCGCTGTTCAACACCCTGAGCACCTCGTCCTCGATCGCCGGGCCCGCGTCCTTGCTCAATGCGACATGGACCGTGAAGTAGTAGCCACCGTGGACGAAGTCCATTCGATAGGTCGGCCGACAGCCCGTCGTCTCGTAAGCCGCAAACGTGTCGTGGTCGAGATGGATCTCCCCCGGCGTCTGCGCGGAGGGCCCGGTCGCAGCCCGCACTTCCCCTCGATAGGCAAATCCGAGGACGAAGGCCTTCTCCAGGTCGAGGAGTGATCCGAGTGCGCCGGTCTTGCGATCGCACATGTCTCCCAGGTTGAAGCTGTGGCGCGCGGCCATCTGGAAAGACCACGAATCGGGGGCCTGACGGCTGACGGCGTAGGACCACTGCCGCGGAAGCGTCATCGTGGTGGCCGCGATCTCGATCTCGTCGGCCCCGGCGGCCGGGCGCGACGGCGAGCCTGCGGTGGACGTGTCGTCTGACGGTGTGCATGCGACCGCAAGCACGAGGGCTGCGGCCGCCACGGCGAGCGATCTCATATGTTCCTGAGACGGCCGAAACCGCCATCGAGTTCACGCCCGCGCCCTATTCCGCGCGCGGGCGGGAGGGATCAGGCGGCGCCGAACTGGGACTCGAGCGCCTCGACGAACGGCTTCGTCTTCTGCTTCGCCACGTCGAGCTCGATAGCGGAGCCGTCGTCGAAGGTGATCTCGAGCTTGGAGATCATCAGCTTCTTGTTGTACTTCGCCGACGCGATCCGATCGAAGGGCAAGTGCACGCCGGCGGGGCCGGCCGTCGAGCTGTTCATCCGGCCCTCGAACGCGTGCAGCTGCTTGTCGGTCAACACGAGCCAGAACGCCGGCGACTCGGGCCACTCGGCTGCGGCGCCTTCTGCGGAACCCTCCGCCTTCCTGCGGTCGCGCAGCTCCGCAGCCGCGCTGCCGAGCGCAGACGCCGCGCTCAGGCCGCGGCGCCACGCGCCTCCCTTCGCCTCGGCGATGATCACCCCACGCACGTTCTCGCCGGGTGGGATCAAATCCGCGCTCTTCTTGAGGAACGTCTTCGTCTGGTCGAGGCCCACCTGCTCTCCTTCCGTAAGCCGCCCTGTCCGGACGATATTGCCCGAGCGATCAGATGGGAAGGGAGAGCGCGCGCGGAAACTCCAAGCGGACGCGCATCGTCGTCAGCAGGGGCGTGACATCACTGCCTTCCGGTCCCAACGCCAACGCCGCACGGTGCGTGCCGTGCAATCGGAGGGATGCCAAGCGGCCGGGACCTCCGAACATTGGCGGCGACGTGACCCTGCCCGCCCCGCGCCGCTCTCGCGAGCCGGGCGCGGACGTCTCGCAATTGACGGTCGACTCGGCCGCGATACAAAGATCGAGCCCGTCACCCCCGTCGGCCTCGTCCGCTCCCTCGCCGGCAAAAAGACGGTCGTCTCCGGCGCGACCCTCGACACGGTCGTCGCCGGGGCCCGCCAGGATCTCGTCGGGACCGTCGGATCCCTGGAGCACGTCGCCGTGCACGGATCCCAGGAACCTCTCGAAGCCCGCAATCCCATCGTCACCTTCGCCGGTCACGGTCCCACCTTGTGCGTCCAGCATGATCCCCGCGCTGCTGAAGCTGTAGACGACGTCGTCCCGTCCGGGTCCGCCGTCGAGCTGATCGTTACCCGGAGACAGACCGGCGCGACCAGCGTCGCCGACGTCACCTGCAATGACGTCGTTGCCCTCGCGACCTGCGACGACATCGTCACCCGCTCCACCGTCGAGGGCCTGGCTCTCCGCCGAGCCCTCGATGGTGTCGTCGAATGGGGAGCCCACGATGCTCTCCACATGTTCGATGCGATCCGTTCCCTCGCCCGTGGCGACACCGCTCGCGAGGTCGACGTGCACCGGGACTGCCGCGGCGGAGTAATCGAGCGTCGTCAGCAGACCTCCCCCCAACACGTAGTCGTCGCCCGGGCCGAGCGAGACGATCCCGCCGGCCAGCACACGATCGTTCCCCCCGCGCGCGGAGGTCTCGTCCGAGCCTCCAAGGGTATGGATGATGTTCGGCCCGTTGCTCCCGATGAGGACGTCGTTCTCCTCGGTGCCCTCTACCGACTCGATGCTCGTGAACGCGTCTCTGCCGTGTCCCACGGCTCTGCGGGTGGTGAGGTTGACCACGACTCCTCCACGCGGCGGCGGATACACGGGAAAGTAAGACGCAACGTCGTTGCCGGCGCGACCGACGAGGCGATCGTTGCCACCCAGACCCTCGATGACGTTCTGCCGGGCATCGCCGATCAGCCGGTCGCCGTAGCGGTTCGATCCGATGAGGTTCTCGATCTCGAATAGGCGGTCGTTGCCCTCTCCATGCGCGCGTCCCGAGGCGACCGACGCGACGACGCCGCTCCGAGAGAACACCCAACTCGCGGTGTCCTCTCCGGTGCCCCCCACGAGGCGGTCGTCCCCACGCCCGCCCGCCACCAGGTCGTTGTCGGGACCTCCGTCGACCACGTCCGGTCCGGGACCGCCCTCGAGGACGTCGTAAAGGCCTGCACCGCCCGAGATGGCGTCACCCCCCGTGCCGCCGTCGAGCTGGTCGGTCTCGGGACCACCCACGAGGACGTCTCCGCCCCCGGCACCCTTGATCACGTTTGTTTGCGGACCACCGACGAGCCGATCCGAGCCCCCACCTCCCAGGATCTGATCCTGGCCGGGCCCTCCGTCGATCCCGTCGTCGCCCGCGCTCCCGAGAAGCTCGTCGCCCGCGTCGCCACCGTCGATCCGATCATCACCGCCCTGTCCCGCAATTCGGTCGGTTGCTCCCATCCCCCACACCGCATCGTCACCGACGCCGGCTGCAATCACGTCGAGCGCCGGCCCCCCTCGGATGCGGTCGTCACCCCCACCGCCGCTCACGACGTGCTCGCCCTGTCCCGCTTCGATACGGTCCGAGCCCCCGCGCCCGACGAGGACGTCGTCGTCGTCGCCTCCTTCGAGGGTGTCGTCACCCGCTCCACCATCGAGCCCGTCCACGCCCGCGTCGCCGCGCACGACGTCGTCTCCGGGACCGCCGCAAACGAGATCGTCACCCCCTCCGGCAAGAATGACGTCATCGCCACCGCCGGCGACGATCACGTCGTCGCCCGACGTCCCGACCACGCGCTCGCTGCGGCCGGACCCGACCTTGGTGGCGGTCTGGTGGTTGCACTGCGGGGCAGCCGCGGCCGGGGGACCGGGAAGAGTCGCCATGAGCGCTCCCGAGCAAATCCCGATGAGAACCCGCCTCAGTTTCACGTCACCTCCGCCGCCGCAGGAGTCTTTGATCCTAGGACGGGCCGCCTGTGGCCGGGTTCGGGGAGCGCCACGCGGGGGAATATAGGGTGGGTTCACACCGTTTGACCTGCTGAGAACGCCAAACGCCCCCGAAAAGGAGCACGGGAATGCAAGAGGTCGGAGATCAGGACTTCAACGAAGTCGTACTCGCCTCGGACACTCCGGTCGTGGTCGACTTCTGGGCCGAATGGTGCGGGCCGTGCCGCCTCGTGCACCCCGAGCTCGAGAAGATCAAGACCGAGTACGACGGCAAGGTGAAGGTCGTAAAGCTCAACATCGACGACGCCCCTGGAGTCGCGGCCAAGTACGGGATCATGAGCATCCCGACGATCGCCTTGTTCGTCGACGGGGCGGTCAGGTCTCAGGTCGTCGGAGCCCGCCCGAAGGACGACATCGTCATGGGCCTCGGGCTCAACGCATAGCGTCACTCACGACAAGACCTAGGCCCTCGCTTCGGCGGGGGCCTTTTTTCGTGGGAGCGAGGCCGCTCGGTAGAATTCGTCGCTCTGCAACACGGCGGGTCGTCTCGTTGACACGCCAGCAAGCAACACAGCAACAAGGGCCCATAGCTCAGCTCGGTTAGAGCGCACCCCTGATAAGGGTGAGGCCGATGGTTCAAATCCATCTGGGCCCACTGATGGCTTCATCCCCGCTCGACCCGGCCGGCGTGGCCGATCTCCTCGACTGGAAGCGCCGGGTGTTCACCCTGTACGCGGAGGTGCGCGCCGCCCCACCCGAGACGGGCTGGAACCGGTGGACGGCGGAGCGCGACGAGATGTTCCGCATGCACCCGCAGTCGCCGCTTGCACCGGATGCGCGCGACGACTTCCGGGGCCTCCCGTACTTCGACTACGACCCCGGCGCGCGCGTCGAAGCAACGGTGGAGGCGGCGGATCCGCACCACTACGACACCGCGACGAGCGGCGACGGGACGTACGGGTTCACGCGCTTCGCCCGCGCGCGCTTCGAGCTCGCCGGCAGAGCGCTCGCGCTCGAGCTGTACTGGCTCGACGGCTACGGCGGAGGTCTGTTCGTGCCGTTTCGCGACGCGACGAGCGGAGCCGAGACGTACGGGGCGGGCCGTTACCTGCTCGACACCGTGAAGGGGGCCGATCTCGGCACGACGGAAGACGGTCGTCTCGTGCTCGACTTCAACCTCGCGTACAACCCGTCGTGCGCGTACGACCCGCAATGGGTCTGCCCGCTCGCGCCGCCGCCGAACCGTCTCGACGTCCGCATCGAAGCCGGCGAACGTCTCGTTGGCGGGAGCTGAGACGGGGGGCACTGCGAACTCTTCGCCCTGACTTGCGCATAGCGAAACGCGAAGCGGAAAGGTCGAGAGCAGGCGAGGCTAAGGCGCTACTTCGAGGTCCCCCCAGAAGAATCGGTGGTTCGAGTAGAACTTCGGCGGGTTCTTCACGTCGCCGTCTGCGTTCTCGATACCGTCGGTGGTGAAGATCCAGTCGACTCCGAGCGGAAGGCGCTTGCTCCAGTGCTTCTGCTCCTGGACGTGCCACAGCGCCTCGGTGTAGCCCGGGTCCGCAGACGACAGCGAGCTCCAGAACGGCGTCACCTTGCAGGGGTCCTTCGACCGGCAGCGCGTCTGGTTGAAGTCGCCGCCGATGACCTTGGTCACCCCGTCGTACTTGCGATCCATGAACGCGGCGAGCCGCTCGACCCACGGCCCGTACTTCTTGCGCGTCTTCGCGTTGTTCTTCGGCGCCTTGGGCAGATGAACGCTCATGAGCCCGACCTCGGCGTCGCCGTCGCGCTCGGTCGCGCTCGCATATGCCTGGCCCTTGTACTCCTTGTAGCTCTTCTTCGGGTTCCCCCACGGGTTGTAGATGCGGACGAAGTCGCCGGCCTCGAGCTTCATCGTCGCCGAGTTGACGAGGATCGCGGTCTCGGTCGAGTACCAGACCTTGTGCGGGCGCTTCTCCCACGGCTCCCGGCGCAGTCGCTGCCCCACACGGTAGCGATCGCCGGTCTTCTTCTCGAGCAACTGCGCGATCCGGTCGACCGCCTTCTTGCGCGCGTCTTGCAGCAGGACCACGTCGGGGCGGAAGGGAACCTGTTTCAGCATGCGCGGCACGAGCACGCCGAGCTCGGACATGCTCTTCAGGTCGTCGGCGCCGAAAGCCTCCTGCACGTTGGCAGTCACGACCACGATTCGGCCTGCGGGCGAGGGCTCGCGGCGCGTCGCATACGTGGCCGGAGCGTGGCTCCCATCGGGCGACGAGCTCATCTGCGCGCCGCTTGCCGCGACCGCGAGCGCCCCCAGGCCAGCGAGAACCGCGCTGACGATCAGACGTGTGCCGAAACCCTGCCGTGCGTGCAACGTGACCCCCTTCGCCGGACACCGCCCGGGCTTGCTTTTGACCCTCCTCGAGAGAATCGTCCATCAATCACGGCCAGTTGAGCGACACGCGAGAAAGGGCGCCCCTAGGAGCGCCCTTGTCCCGAAATGCACACTGACGTACTAGAGCAAGCCCTCCTCTTCGAGGAAGCCCTGCGCGACGTCCGCCGCGTCCTCGTGCTCGAGCTCGACCTGCGAGTTCAGCTCGATCATCGCCTCGGTCGTAAGCGCCGCGCTCACCTCGTTCAAGAGGCTGGTCACCTCGTCCGAGTTTGCATCGTCCCTGATGACGGGCGTGATGGCCTCCGCCGGCTGCAGCCCCTTGTCGTCCTCGAGCGTGACGAACCCGTTGGCCTCGATCGCGCTCGACGTCGTGAACAGCAGAGCGACGTCGATCTCACCCTTCTTGAGGGCCGCCACGGTCAGCGGTCCGCCGACGTCCAGCGGACGGAACTCGCCGAAGGTGATCCCGTAGGTGTCCTCGAGGCCGGGGATGCAGAAGGGTCGCTCGGGGCACTCGGGCGGACCGCCGAGAGTGAGATCGCCTGCGACGGGAGCGAGGTCGCTCGTCGTCGTGAGCCCGTGCTCGTCCGCCGTCTCCTGCGTGACGAAGAACCCGTTCGTGTCGTTCGCCTCCGACGGCTCGAGCATCGTCATCTCGTACTCGGCGAGAAGCTCGTTGTTCGCCTCCACGCCCGCCGCGCCGTCCGACGGCGGGGTCGCGTCGGGGTCGAGGAAGAGAAGGAGCGATCCCGTGTACTCCGGCGCGACGTCGACCTCGCCGTCGCGCATCGCGGGTTGCAGGATCTCGCGCGACTTCAGGTCGACCTGTCGGTTCACTTCGTAGCCTGCGTTCTCGAGAACCTGCGCGTACATCTCTGCCACGATCTGGTTCTCTGCGAAGCCGACGGCCCCCACGGTGAGCGAGCCTTTCGCCTCGTCACCTCCGCCTGCATCCGTGCCGCCGTTCTCGTCGCTCTCTCCCGACCCGCACGCGGCTGCAAACAACGACAGCGCGAGCAAGGTCGCCCCGAGAGCAATCCTGCGGGGTTTCCGCATGGGTCTCGCCTCCCTTTCTGGGGCAAAGGTCTTTACCCCTGCCTCTATCGACCGGGGAACCCTAAACGGGTGGCCTAGATTCCCTGCCCCGGAGCCCCGACTTGACCCGCGGTCCGGAATGCCGGAAGCACTCGGCGCCGGTCCGACGCAGTCCTCGGGCTGAGCGCGCGCTGCACGACGCCGAACACCGTCTCGGTGAGGATCGCGACGACCGCTACGAGGATCGCGCCGGCGACGACCTCGACCCGGTCACCCGTCGCGAACCCGTCGATGATGTAGCGGCCCAGGCCCCCCCACCCGATGAGCGCGGCGAGCGTCGCGGTGGCTACTACCTGAACCGCAGACGTCCTGAGACCGGCCAGCATCAACGGGACGGACAGCGGAAGCTCGAGTCGCCGCAAGACCTGGCCACCCGTCATGCCCATGCCGCGCGCCGATTCCACCGTGTCACGGTCGACGCCCTGGACCCCGACGTAGGTGTTCGTCAGGATCGGAGGGATCGCGAGCACGACCAGAGTGACGAGCGTCGGCTTGAAGCCGATTCCGAGGAACGGCACCGCCAGAGCGAGGATGGCGAACGAAGGGATCGCGCGTCCGAGGTTCGCTATCGAGACCGCGACGAAAGTCCCTTTGCGCGTATGGCCGATGTAGAGCCCGACCGGCAGCGCAATGAGCGCGGCGAGGAGCACCGCGCCGAACGACATCTGCAGATGCTCCAGGACGCGCGCGGGGACGCCGTCGCTGCCGGACCAGTGCTCGCCGTCGGAGAACCATCCGAAGACGTTCGAGAACGTGTCCACGTCACGCCGCCCTGGTGCGCGCGGCCGCTGTCCACGGAGTCAACAGCCGTTGCACGAGCAGAAGCAGCGCGTCCGCCACGAGCGCCAAGACCACCGACAGGACCGCCCCGACGACGACGGGGGTAGAGAAGAACAGGTTCAAGCCCTCGAGGATGAACTCGCCCAGCCCGCCCTTACCGATCAACGCAGTGACGGTGACCAAGCCGATCGTCGTCACGGTCGCGATGCGCACGCCCGCGATGATCACCGGAAGCGCAAGGGGAAGCTCGACCTTCCACAAGAGCTGGCGACGCGTGTAGCCCATGCCGAGGGCTGCTTCCTTGGTGTCGGCCGGGACGGCATCGAGCCCGGCGACGGTGTTGCGGATCAGGATGAGGAGGGTGTAGCTCACCAGCCCGACCTCCGCTGTGGTCGTCGTCAAGCCGAAGATGGGCAGCAACAACACGAACAGTGCAAGGCTCGGGATCGTGTACAGCAATCCCGTTATCCACGTGATCGGCGCGTACGCCCTGCGATGCCGGAAGGCGAATATCGCAAGGGGGAAGGAGATCACCAGACCGCTCACGACTGCAATGACGGTCAGGACGACGTGCTCCCACGTCTGCGTACGGATCTCGGCGAGATGATCCAGCACCCAGTCCCACTCGAACAGCGGGCCGATCACGTGACGATCTCCTTGGAGATGCGCTCGAGCGTGAGGATGCCGCGGTAAGTCTGCTCCTCGGACACGACCACCGCGACGCGGGTCCTCGACGTAACGATGGAATCGAGTGCGTGGCGCAGCGACGAGTCGTTGGTCACGTACGCGCTGAACGGACGGACCACCGCATCTCCGACCCGGGCGGCTCCTTCCAGTGCCGCGTCGTCGATCCAACCGCGCAGCTGGCCCTCGTCCACGACGCTCGTCCAATCGAGGCCGAACCGGGCCATCTCTGCGCGCGCCGCGTCGGGCGCGTCCGAGGAAGCCACGACCGGCCCCTCCTCCACGGCGATGTCCGCGACCTTGACGAGGGCGAGACGCTTTAGCCCGCGCTCGGCTCCTACGAACCTCTCGACGAACTCGTTCGCGGGAGCCCGCAAGATCTCCTCGGGCGACGCGTACTGCTCGATGATCCCGCCGCGGTTGAGGATCGCAATGCGGTCGGCCATCTTGATGGCCTCGTCGACGTCATGCGTTACGAACACGATCGTCTTCTTAAGCGTGCGCTGGATCTCGAGGAACTGATCCTGCAACCTGCCGCGCACGATCGGGTCGACCGCACCGAATGGCTCGTCCATCAACATGACGGGCGGGTCAACGGCAAGGCCGCGCGCCACGCCGACACGTTGACGCTGGCCGCCCGAGAGCTCGGCCGGGTAGCGCTCGAGCAACTCGTCGTCGAGCTCGAGCATCGCCGCGAGCTCCTCGACTCTCTTTCTGGTGCGCGCTTCGTCCCAGCCGAGGAGCGACGGCACCGTCGCGATGTTCTGGGCGATCGAACGGTGCGGCAAGAGCCCGATGCTCTGGATGACGTAGCCGATCCCACGCCGCAGCTTCACCGGGTCCTGCTTCAGGACGTCGTGGCCGTCGACGAGGATCTCCCCCTCGGTGGGCTCGACGAGACGATTGATCATCTTCATCGTCGTCGTCTTGCCGCAGCCCGACGGGCCGACGAGCACGACCGTCTCGCCATCGGCGACGTCCATCGTGAGGTTCGAGACGGCGAGGCTCTGTGATCCCCGAAAACGCTTCGAGACCCCCCGCAAGGAGATCATCGCCTCGGCCACGCTCGCGTCCTCACCTCCGGCCACCAGAAGTGCGCATAGTAAGTCGACCTACATGCCCCGCGAGTGTGGGCGGTTGGGGACCGATGCCTATAGTGAGGCCATGCTCAAGAGCTTGACGCGGGTCGTCTCCGTCGTGGTCGTAGGCGGGGCGGTCGCGTGGTGGGCACGTCTCAAGGCACATGGGAAGGTCCCGCCGCCGGAGGGCCGGTGGCGGGAGGTCACGGAGGACGATCTCTCGTGACCACCCGTGGGCTGACGTGTCTGGTCCTCGGTGCAACCGGGGCGATGGGACGGCGAACCGCCGCGGAGCTGGCGCGCTCGGCCGAGGTCGAGCGCGTGATCGTCGGCGGTCGAAGCCGCGCCGCGCTAGACGAGGTCCACGGGAATCTCGGCGGTCCTCGCGGAAAGGCCGAGCCCGTCCTCCTCCGATCGCCGTCCACCACCGAGCTGGTCGACCTGTTCGCGCGCGCGGACGTCGTGGCGTCGTGCGTCGGCCCCGCCGACGGGGTCGAGCTTGAGCTCGTCGAAGCCGCTCTCGCGGCGCGTGTCCCCTATGCCTCGTTGTGTGACGACGCGCGCACGACCCGCGACGCGCTCGAGGTCGGCGCCACTCCTCGAAGCGACGGGCCCACCGTGGTCCTCGGATGCGGACTCCGCCCCGGCCTCACGAACCTGCTCTTTGCCCTGGCGACGTCTCAGATGGAATCGGTCACCTCGGCAGCGATCGCGATTGCCGGATCGGTTGGGTCGGAGGACGGCCCGGCGAGCGAGCTTCATTTCCTCGACGTCCTGGGGGACGACGTCGCCGTGCTGTCGGAAGGTCGTATCGAGGTCAACCCCGCCGGAAGCGCGCCCCATCTCGTTTACTTTCCGGATCCCGTCGGCTGGGTCGAGACGTTCCCCTGCTCGCACCCGGAGGTCTACACGTTGCGCCGCGCCCATCCGGCGCTGAAGAACCTGCAGTGGCACTTCGGGCTAGCCGAAAAACCGGCGATGGACGCGCTGCGGGCCGGCGTCGCCCTCGGCTTCGGGCGATCGCCGCGCGCGCGGCGGCGGTGGCTTCGGTTGTCGGGACCCGCGCGGCCGCTGTTCGAGAGGCTCTCGTCGGGGGCCGGAGGATGGACCGCGGCGCGGGTCGACGCGTGGGGGTCGGCAGACGGACGGCCGGCGGAGGTGTCGCTCGGCGTCGTCGATCATCTGGCCAACCTCGTCACGGTCACGCTCGCGCACGTGGTGATCGAGCTCGGCCGACGCCGCATCGACCGTCCCGGAGTGTGGTCACCCGACGAGGTCCTGGACCCGGGCGCGGTCCTCGGTCACCTGGCGCGACGCGGCGTGCGCATCGCGCGGCTAGAGCCTGCGGTGGTCTAGCCGGAGACGTCCCGTTCGACGAACGTCACCTCGACGCCGCCCACGGTGTCGGCACCGAAGTTGTAGAGGAACGCCAGGAACGTGTTGAACAGCGAGCCGGCGATGGCCATGATCACGCCGACTATCAGCGCCCACCGCTGGAACGTCCAGAACGACAGGTCGACGTCCTCCCAGAGGACGGCAGACCTGCGGAAGTCGTCGACCGCCTCGAAGAAGCCGGCGTTCGAGAGCAGCCAGTAGACGATCGCGACGAACACCAGCCACAAGATGAGGAACGCCGCGTAGAAGAACAGCGACAGCTTCAGGACGCTGAACGGCGTCACGTGATGAATGGTCCTCTTTACCCTTCTGACGCCGACGCGGCGGCGAACCGGCCCGGCCGGCCGCGGACGGTCGACCGGCGCGTTCGCCGGGACGACGTCGGTGCGCGCAGGAACCGTCTCGGTCGAAGAGGGGGCCGGATCGTCCAACCACGACGCGGTGCCGGGCTCGCGCGACGGTGCTTCCACCGACCCGGTTACGGGATCGAACAACGGCCCGGTCGCGGCGACGTCGGGCGCGAGATGTCCCCCCGAAGCGCCCGGCGCCTCCGGATCCCATCTTCCCTGACGTTCCTCACGAGAGGCCACGTGTCCCCCTGGTCACCGTTACCGCCGATCAGTATGGGCGAAAGTCGGGCGCCGTGCCCGCATCCGCGTAGTCCGCCCGGAGTTGATCGGTTCCAATTGAAACGGTCTTTCGTGCACGTCCGGGCGAGTCTGTCCGCGGCGTCCGCGCCCCGGAGAGCTACGTGTCGAGACGTTGCTGGTCGTCGGATTCACCGATGACCGGCGCCATCGCCGCTATCTGGGTGCCCGGGTCGAGGCGCTTGACCGTCACGCCGGTGGTCGCCCTGCCCTGGCGCGAGACGTCCGCGACCTCGGTGCGGATGACCTTTCCGTCGTCCGAGATGAGGAGGACCTCGTCCTGGGGCGTCACTACAGCGGCCCCCACGACGACACCGCGCGGCTTCGTGAGCTTGGCGGCGATCATCCCCTTGCCCCCGCGGCCCTTGGCCGGGAACAGCGACAGCTTCGTCCGCTTGCCGAAACCGAACGCGGTCACGAGGAACAGCTCCTTGTCGGGATCGTCGATGACGTCGCACGACACGACTTCGTCGTCGTCGTCCAGGCGGATGCCTATCACTCCCGTCGCCGTGCGCCCCATGGGCCGCACCTGTCCCTCCTTGAAGCGCATCGCCTTGCCCTTCTTGGTGATGAGGAGCACGTCGTCGTTCCCCGAGGTCGGGCGCACACGGACGACCTCGTCACCATCCCGAAGATTGAGGGCGATGATGCCCTCCTTGCGCGACGAGTCGTACTCGCGGAAGAGCGTCTTCTTCACCATGCCGCGCTTCGTCGCGATCAACAGGAAGCGATACGTCTCGTAGTCGCGGGTGTCGATGACCGCGGCAACGCGGTCCTCTGCGCGCATAGGGACGACGTTCACGACTGCGGTGCCGCGCGCCGTGCGATCCCTCTTGGGGATCTCGTGCGCCTTGATCCGGTAGACGCGCCCGTTGCTCGAGAACAGCAGCAGGTACGCGTGCGCGGTCGTCTGGATGAGGTGCTCGACGACGTCGCCTTCCTTTAGAGCGGCACCCGTCACGCCGCGCCCGCCTCGTCCCTGCTTCCGATAGGTGTCGAGGGCGACGCTCTTCACGTAGCCGTCGCGCGACACGGAGATGACGAGGTCCTCGTCGGCGATGAGGTCCTCGATGTTGAACTCGCCCTCGTCCGGCACGAGCTTCGTCCTGCGCTCGTCGCCGTACTTGCGCCTTATCTCGATGAGCTCGTCAGCGATGATCGCGCGCACCTTGGACTCGTCCTTCAGGATGGCGCGCAGCTCCTTGATCGTCTTCTGCAGCTCGGCATGCTCCTCGCGGATCTTGTCCTGCTCGAGCGCGGTGAGCCGCCTCAGCGGCATGTCGAGGATGTGCTGAGCCTGCGTCTCCGACAGCCCGAAGCGAGCGATCAGCCCACCCCGAGCCTCGTCGACGTCGGCCGCCGCCCGTATCAACGCGACGATCTCGTCGATGTGGTCGAGGGCGATGATTAGCCCCTCGAGGATGTGCGAGCGCTCCTCCGCCTTGCGCAGCCGGTAGCGGGTGCGCCGAACGATGACCTCGATCTGGTGCGTGATGTACGCCTGGATGACCTCGGCGACGTTGAGGGTCTTTGGCACGCCGTCGGTCAACGCGAGCATGTTGACCCCGAAGTTCTCTTGCAGCTGGGTGCGCTTGTAGAGCTGGTTCAGCACGACCTGAGGGATGGCGTTCTTCTTCAGATCGATGACCACGCGCATGCCGCCGCGATCCGACGACTCGTCACGCAGGTCGACGATCGTGTCTATCTTCCGGTCCTTGACGAGCTCCGCGATCTTCTCCTGGAGACGGGCCTTGTTCACCTGGTAGGGGAGCTCGGTCACGATGATGCGCGGGTTGCCCTTCGGCCCTTCCTCGACCTCGCACACCGCGCGCATCTTGATCGAGCCGCGACCCGTCGTCAGCGCGTCCTTTATCCCCTGTTGCCCGAGCACCAGCGCGCCGGTCGGGAAGTCCGGGCCTTTGATGTGCTTCAGGCACACCTTCATCATCTTCGCGGGATCCTTGGAGAGCTCGGGATGCTGGAGCACCTCGATGATCGCGTCCACGACCTCGGTGAGATTGTGCGGAGGGATGTTGGTCGCCATGCCAACCGCGATGCCGCTCGAGCCGTTCACCAACAAGTTCGGGAAGCGCGCCGGGAGCACGGCCGGCTCGTTCTCGTAGCCGTCGTAGTTGGGCACGAAGTCGACGGTCTCCTCGTCGATGTCCCGGAGGAGCTCCATGCCGAGCGGGGACAGCCGGCACTCCGTGTAGCGCTGTGCCGCCGGGGCGTCGCCGTCGACCGATCCGAAGTTCCCCTGTCCGTCGATCAGCGGGTAGCGCGTCGAGAACTCCTGCGCGAGACGAACGAGTGCGTCGTAGATCGCCTGGTCGCCGTGTGGGTGGTACTTCTTCATGACGTCCCCGACGAGGGCCGCGCTCTTGCGATGCTGGCGGTCGGGCCGGAGACCCGCCTCGAGCCCGGCGAAGACGATGCGGCGGTGGACGGGCTTGAGGCCGTCGCGGACGTCGGGCAGCGCGCGGCTGACGATGACCGACATCGCGTACTCGAGGAAGGAGTACCGGACCTCCTCCTCGATCGTTACTTCCTGGACCCCCGATCCGTTACCGGACCCGTCGCCCGTCAGCTTGTCTTGAAACGGCTCGTCCCCTGCCATCTATCCCCCGCGCGTCAGATGTCCAGGAAGCGCACGTCTGCGGCGTTGCGCTGGATGAACGACTTGCGCTTCTCCACGTCCTCACCCATGAGATCCGCAAAGAGCTCCTCGATCGCCGTCTGGTCGTCCATCGTCACCTTGAGGAGCGTGCGTCCCTCGGGGTCCAGCGTCGTGTCCCACAGCTCGGGCGGGTTCATCTCGCCGAGACCCTTGAAGCGGGACGCCTCGATCCGGGCTCCGTTCTGGGATGCCTTGTACGCGTCGAGATCGGCATCGCTCATGAAGTAGTGCACCTTGCCCTTGTGCTTTACGCGATACAGCGGCGGCTGCGCGACGTAGACGTAGCCGGCGTCGATCAGCTCGGGCATGTAGCGGAAGAACAGGGTCAGCAGGAGCGTCTTGATGTGCGCGCCGTCGACGTCGGCGTCGGCCATCGACACGATCTTGTGATAGCGGCACTTGGCGAGGTCGAAGTCCTCGCCGATCCCGGTACCGATCGCCGTGATGATCGCCTGGATCTCCTTGTTCTCGAGGATCTTGGCGAGGCGTGCACGCTCGACGTTCAGGATCTTGCCGCGCAGCGGAAGGATCGCCTGGAACTCGCGCGCCCGGGCTTGCTTCGCGCTGCCGCCGGCGGAGTCTCCCTCGACGATGAACAGCTCGGCCTCGCTCGGCTCGCGCGTCTGACAGTCCGCCAGCTTTCCGGGCAGCGTCGACGAATCCAGCAGCGACTTGCGGCGGACGAGGTCGCGCACCTTGCGCGCCTCGAGCCGGGCCCGCTGCGCCGCTATGACCTTGTTGCAGATCGCGCGCGCGTCCCCGGGGTGCTCCTCCATGAACTCGGCAAAGCGCTTGTTCATCTCGGTCTCGACGAACGACCTGATCTCGGTGTTGCCGAGCTTGGTCTTCGTCTGACCCTCGAACTGCGGGTTGCGCAGCTTGACCGACACGATAGCCGTCAAACCCTCGCGGCAGTCCTCCCCCACGAGCGCGTCGTCCTTCTCTTTCAGCAATCCCTTCGACCGCGCGTAGGCCGTGATGACGCGCGTCAACGAACGGCGGAAGCCTTCCTCGTGCATACCGCCCTCGTGCGTGTTGATGTTGTTCGCGAAGGTGAACACCGACTCGTTGTACGCCTGCGTCCACTGCATCGCGATCTCGAGCTCGTGCTGGTCGGCCTTCGAGTCGAAGTAGACGACGCGCTTGTTCGCCGGGTCCTTCGAGCTGTTGAGGTGCTTGACAAAGTCGACGATGCCGCCCGTGTAGCGAAACGTCTCCTGCACGGCGGGCTCGACGCGGTGATCGATCAGACGTATCTCAAGGCCTTTCGTGAGAAACGCCATCTCGCGCATCCGCTGGGCGAGCGTGTCGAACTTGAACTCGCGCTCGTCGGTGAATATCTCGGGGTCGGGCCAGAACGCGACCGTGGTGCCGGTCCGCTTGATCGGCTTGCCGGGCTTCAGGTCGCCCTGGCGCTTCCCCCGGCGGTATTCCTGCGTCCACAGCTTTCCGTCGCGGGCGACCTCGACCGTGAGCTTCTCCGACAGTGCGTTGACCACCGAGACGCCGACGCCGTGCAGACCTCCGGAGACCTGATAGCCCTTGCCCTCGAACTTGCCGCCGGCGTGGAGGGTGGTGAGCACGACCTCGACCGCGGGCTTACGTTCGCCCTTGACGATGTCGACGGGGATCCCGCGTCCGTTGTCGGTGACCTTGCAGCCGCCGTCGGCGAGCAGCTCGACGATGATGCGGTCGCAGTACCCGGCCATCGCCTCGTCAACCGCGTTGTCCACGACCTCGTAGACGAGGTGGTGGAGGCCGCGCACACCCGTCGACCCGATGTACATCCCGGGTCGCTGACGGACCGGGTCGAGACCCTTCAGAACGGTGATGTCCGACGCGGTGTACGTGCTCTTGCTGCGCGTTTTCGTAGCCTGTAGAGGTCTCTTGGGCGGCGGCATGTCCCTCTTAGTTCTCGGTGATACGGACAGGTCTCGGCCGTGGAATCCGCATGCGGGCCGAGCGGGGTCCCGAGGCCGTTCCGGAGGTCCCGGCGACGGCTTCGGGGGGTCGCTTCATCGGGCGCTAATCATAGCATCTACCAGCCCTTTTGCCGGTTTTGGCGGTGCTGGTGCGCGTCATGACGAACGCCGTCGGAGCCACGCGCGCCGCGCTCGTTCGAATGCCTCTTCCGGGTCGGCCGGAGCCTCTGCGGTGAGGCCCGCCGGAGCGGCGGGCGCGGCGCGCGCGGGGTCGTGGCGACGGCGTTCGATCGGGCCGGGCCCGGTCCACACGCGGACCTCGTCGACGAGCTCGCGCCCGACCGTCTCGTTGGCTCGTCTCTTGATCTCGTCGGCGAGATACGAGATCTCGGTCGCCCACGCCGGCGAATCGGTTCGCACGCGCAAGAGCCCGCTGCGCAGCGACGTCGGCTCGGCATGCGCGGCGACGTCGTCGCCGACGATGTCGCGCCACTTGCCCCACAACGCCCCGACCTCGCGCGGATGATCGAGGCCGAGCCTCCGTCCGACCATGGATAGAAGCTCCGCCACGCGCGGGGGCAGCGGTGTGGCGTCCTTCACGCCGAGAGCACCTTTCCCTGCGCGATCTCGATCACGCGCTCGACCCCCATCCCGCGGCCCCCTGCGGCGTCGGCCGACGAGAGGATCGTCTGGCCGGCCGCGCTCACCGACTCGGCGAGCCACTCACGCCGCGCGGGATCGAGCTCGGAGAAGACGTCGTCGAGGAGCAGCACCGGAGGCTCGTCGAGGGCATCGGTGAGCAGGTCGTGCTCCGCGAGCTTCAGCGCAAGGGCCGCGGTGCGCTGGTCGCCCTGCGACGCGTAGGTGCGCGCGTCGAGAGCGTCGTCGCCCTCGCCCAGGACGACCGTCACGTCGTCCCGTTGCGGTCCGACGAGCGACACTCCGCGCTCGAGCTCGCGCGGCCTGACCTCCTCGATGCGCGCGGCGAGCTCGTCACGCAGCCGCGTCTCCGGTACGGAGGCCGGATCCTCCGCCGCGGCATCCACGAGCTCGTCCGGGATCCACGAGCTCGCGTAGCGGAGGCTGAGGTTGCCTCCCCCGGCCACCGAGACGTAGCGGCTGCGCGCATGCGGGGCCAGCTGCGCTAGCGCTTCGAGGCGCGCGGCGGTCAGGGCCGCGCCTGTGCGGCTCAGGGCGTCGTCCCACACCCCGATCGTGTCCTCCGCCGACTTGCGGAGCTCGCCGCGGCGCGGGGCGCTCTTCAGCAAGGCATTGCGCTGCTTGAGCACGCGCTCCGACTCGCGCCTCAACGAGTCGCGCGCAGGGCGCAGCTTGACGACGAGCTCGTCGAGGAAGCGGCGGCGCGCGTCGGGCGACCCCTTGACGAGCGAGAGCTCGTCGGGCCCGAAGAACACGCTCACGACGAGCTCGCGCAGAGCGCGGGGGCCCGAGGCCGGCGTCTTGTTGATCAACACACGCGCCCCGCGTCCGGGGCGAAGCTCCAGGTCGATGCGTATAGGTCGGTCCCGGCGGACGACCTGCGCGTGCAATAAAGAGCGCTCGGCCCCCGTGCGCACGAGCGCGGAATCGGGAGCGCGGGGCGAGCCGAGGCCTCCGAGGTAGTGGATCGCCTCGAGCAGGTTCGTCTTGCCTTGTGCGTTGCGACCCGTGATCAGGTTGAGGCCGGGCGCGAGCTCGACATCCTCACGCACGTAGTTCCGGAAGTCCTCGAGCGCGAGGGCGTCGACCCGCAAGTGCTACGAGAGCCTGACCGGCATCAGCAGATACGTGAAGCCGCCCGCACCCTCCCCCCGAAGGATCGCCGGCTTCAGCCCGTCGCCGGCCTCGAGGACGATCTTCTCTCCCTGGATGACCGATGCACCGTCGTACAGGAAAGTTGGATTGAAGGCGATCAACAGCGGCTCGCCCTGGTACTCGGCGTCGAGCTCTTCCTGGCCCTCGCCGACGTCGGGCGTGTGCGCGGATATCTCGAGCTGCGCGCCGAGCTGGAGCTTCACCGGCAGGTTGTTCTGCGCCAGCAAGCCCACGCGCTTGACGACCTCGAGCAGCGCCTCGCGCTCGACCGTCAACGCGTTCGGGTACCCCTCGGGTATCAGCTGACGGTAGTTGGGGAACTCGCCCTCGATGAAGCGGGAGCCGATCAGCTGTTGGCCGATGCCGCTTCCGTCCTCGCTCGCGCCGCCGACCTCGAACGCGACGAGATTGTCCTTGATGATGACGCGCACCGTCCCCGACGCGTTTTGCAACACTCGAGCGAGCTCCTGCAGGGCACGCGCCGGGACCACGACCTTGGTCGTCGACGCGGGACCCCCCGTCACCTCGAGGTTGCGGACCGCGAGCCGGTACGAGTCCGTCGCGGCGAGCGTGAGCGCGCCGGCTTCGACCTCCCACAGGACGCCGGTGAGGACCTGCCGGCTCTCGTCGCCGGACGCGCTCCTCACGACTTGGTTCAACGCGATCGCCAGGGTCTCGCGGTCGATCTCGATCGCCACACCGGAGCTCTCGTCGGGACGATCCTCGATCGGGAGCGCGGGATAGTCGTCCGGAGCAAGCGCCTTGACACGGAACTGACCGCGCCCCGACCCGATCTCGAGCTCGCCGTCGCCGGACGCGAGGCTCACCTGCCCGGCCCCCAAGCTGCGCGCCATCTCACCGAACAACCTTCCGGGCACGATCGCCTTTCCGGGCTCGTCGATGCCGGCCTTGAACGACGTCTCCATCGTCAGCTCGAGATCCGTCGCAGCAATCGCAACCTCGCCGCTTTCGCCGGCCTCTATGCGGAGACCCGAGAGCACGGGCAATGTCGCTCGGTTGGAGATAGCGCGCGACGCGAATTGCACGGCCTCCAAGAGCTCGTCACGCTCACAACGGAACTTCATCGACGCCTCCCATTCTCATCTAATCGATGACGATACCGGCTGGATATGACAGTTCTGGTTCAACGGTGCTGGTTCTTTGAAAGAGATATAGAAGTCTTAGAAGAAGTAGTAAGGGCTGGGGAAACGGGGGACAACGGGACGTCGCGCCTGGTGGGGCCGGGGATTCCGGGCATTGACGACGTGTGGGCAACTTCGTCGTGAGCGCGGTTTGCAAGACGCGCCGCATGAGACGTCGAATAAGCGCAATTTGGTGAGCGCTGCGCCAAGAGGTTATCCACGCGCTGTTTGCTGCCTTATGCGCGCCGTCAACTCTCGCACTTGCTCGTAACAACTCTGGCGTTCTTGCATCAGATGACGGATCTTGTTCGTGGCGTGCACGACCGTGGAGTGGTCGCGGCCACCGAACTTCTCTCCGATCTTCGGGAGCGACAGGTCGGTGAGCTCACGGCACAAGTACATCGCGGTCTGGCGCGCGGTCACGAGGTCGCGTGACCTGCTCGATGACCTGATCTCGTCGGGCGTGACGTCGAAGTACTCCGCGGCGACGGACATGATGACGTCGGCGGTGACCCGCGCCTCGCTCGCGTTGGGTAGAAGGGATTGCAGGACGTCCTGGGCCAGCTCGGGCGTGACGTCGGACCGCGTGAGCGAGGCGTACGCGGCAACTCTGATGAGGGCCCCCTCGAGCTCCCGGATATTGGTCTGGATCCGGCTGGCGATGAAGCCCATGACCTCCGACGGCATCGTGAGCCGGTCGGCCTCGGCGTTCTTTTGAAGGATTGCGAGACGCGTCTCGAGGGCGGGGGG